>JAFRMZ010000068.1 GCA_017430465.1 Oscillospiraceae bacterium | reverse complement strand
CATAAAGGAGATGTGTTCTATATTCCGGCCGGAACAGTTCACGCTGTCGGAAAAGGGACATTAATTGCAGAAATTCAGGAAAATTCCAATGTGACCTACAGAGTGTATGACTATCATCGGAAAGATAAAAACGGCAATCTGAGAGAACTGCATCTCGAAAAAGCTTTGCAGGTCATGCAGATGAGACCGGCGCAGGCTGTTTCTGAATCCGTAAAAACTGAAGAAAATCTTTCTTATTCTGTACAGGAACTCTGTCATTGCAGATATTTCAATACAGATAAAATTCAAATAAAAGAAAGCTTTTTATTTTCTGTAGCACAGGATTCTTTTCAGGTGCTTCTGTGTATCGGCGGAAATGGATATATTCAGAATCAGAAAGAAAATTTATCTTTCCGGAAAGGAGACTGTCTGTTTTTGCCTGCCGGACTCGGAAACTGTCTTATCTGCGGAAATACAGAGATGTTGAAAATTAAATGCTGAAATTGTCTGTTTTATAAACAGCAGGAAAAATAAAAAAGCACTTGCATTTTAACTAAAAATCTGGTATACTGGATTTATTAGCCAATATCAGAAAGGATGAAAATAAATATGGCAAAAACAGTCAGGCTGGCAGATATTGCAGAAAAAATAGGTGTCAGTGTTGTAACAGTTTCTAAGGCAATCCGTGGAAAAGACGGCGTCAGTGATGAACTCCGGACACAGATTCTTAACCTTGCCGAAGAAATGGGATATGAAGCAAAATCTTCCTCCGAAAATGAAACAGAACATGACAGCTATATTATCGGAATTCTGACATCCTACCGCTATCTTGAGCGTGGTTCTTCTTTTTACTGGAGCTTATATGAACGGCTTCTGACACAGTTGTCTGCAAACGGCGATTTCGGTTTTCTGGAAGTTATCAGTGCGGAAGATGAGGAAAAAGCTCCTGTCCCCAGAATTGTACAGGAACGTCATGCAGATGGTTTGATTATCATGGGCAAGCTGGATGATAATTATATTCAGATGCTCAATACAATACATGTGCCGTTCACTATGCTGGATTCTTATCAGGTGCGCTATCCCTATGATACTGTCATTTCAGATGGCTATTACGGCATGTGCACAATGACGGATTATCTGATTCAGATGGGACATCAGAAAATTTTCTTTGTCGGAACAATCGGAGAAACCAGCAGTATTACGGACAGATATTTCGGCTACTGCCGTGCTATGACAGATGCTGGCATTCATGTGACAGAAGATATGCTTCTTCCTGACAGAAATGCAGAAGGGAAAATTGAAATCAATCTGCCGGAAGATATTGCAGAACAGGCTACTGCTTTAGTATGCAACTGCGATTTTACTGCTTATGCCGTATTTCAGAAACTGACCGCAATGGGAATCAGCGTGCCGGAAGATATTTCCCTTGTCGGATTTGATAATTATATTTTATCAGAAATGTCAAGTGTCAGAATTACAACTTATGCCGTTAATCAGGATGGAATGGCAGAAATCAGTGCACAGCAAATCAGAGACAGAATCAAGAATCCGGATGGCAGACAGCGGATTCAGACAATTGGCGGAGAAATTCTGCTGAGAGAAAGCGTGAAATGTTTAAAATGATAGATAAAAAATCACTTGACAATATAAAATAATTATGGTATAATATGAAATAGGTCTGGGAAATCCAGATACTATTATAAATTATGCTCTACACAGCACAAAAGAACTCTCTGCTTGGTCATAGGCGGAGAGTTTGCTGTTTTTTCAGGCATTAAGTTTTCAGTATCAGAAAAATATCCTGTCCGGAAGAAGTACCGAAAATTTGTTTTTTTATATGGCCGGTTGACATCCGGACAAATATCTGATATAATTTATAATGTTCTCTATCGGGATAATTTTGCAGTGAATTCTGATAAGTATGCCGAACAGTCCACTCAGTGCAGTGAAAACGGCGATAAAAGAAAGGATTAAAGTGATAGAAATGGAGAAAATGAAAATGGAATCCCCGAATCTGATAACTAAAAATATCGAAAAAATTGCCGTGCTGTTCCCGAATTGCATTACAGAAACAGCCGATAAAACAGGCAGACTCAAAAAAGCGGTTGATTTTGAAATGCTCCGTTCCATGCTGTCGGAGGAGGTTGCCGATGGTGAAGAAAGCTATGAATTTACATGGGTCGGTAAAAAATCAGCCATCGCAGAAGTCAATAAACCTATCCGGAAAACGCTCCGCCCGTGCAAAGAAGAAAGTATCTGCTGGGATACAACTGAAAATCTCTACATCGAAGGCGATAATCTGGAAGTGATGAAACTCTTGCAGGAAAGCTATTTCCATAAAGTGAAGATGATATATATTGACCCGCCTTATAATACCGGAAGTGATTTCATCTATCGGGATAATTTTGAAATGAATTCTGAAAAATATGCAGAACAGTCCGGTCAGCTTGATGAAAACGGCAATCGTATGTTCAGAAATACCGATTTTAACGGCAGATTTCATTCCGACTGGTGCAGTATGATGTATTCCCGTTTGATGCTTGCCAGAAATCTGTTGTCCGATGATGGAATTATTCTAATCAATATGGATGAAAATGAAATCACCAATCTGCAAAGAATCTGTGCTGATGTTTTCGGAGAAACAAATGACTTGGGAACTATCGTATGGGATAAGCGCAATCCGAAAGGCGATGCAAAAGGTATTTCCTATCAGCATGAATATATTCTTGTGTATGCCAGTAACAGAGCTTTGTTTACAGAAAAACATAAAGTACAAAGACCGAAGAAAAATGCTTCTGCTATTCTGAAAAAAGCAAGTCAACTTTATGCAAAGCTTTCCTCAAAATACACCCTCGAAGATGTCAATGCAGATTTTTCAGCATGGCTGAGAAATCAGAAGGATTTCAGCGGTGGGGAAAAAGCCTATCAGAAAATAGACGAAAACGGGAATGTTTATCGTCCTGTTTCTATGGCATGGCCAAATAAGAAAAAAGCACCTGATGATTATTTTATTCCGCTTATTCACCCTGTTACCCACAAGCCCTGTCCTGTTCCCGAACGAGGATGGCGCAATCCTCCTGCCACAATGCAGAAAATGCTCAGAGAAGGCCGGATTCTTTTCGGAAAAGATGAATCTACCATTCCTAACAGCAAGTATTTACTGCAAGATAATATGTATGAAAATATCCCATCTCTGCTCTATTATGCAGGAAGTGATACGGAATTGCTTTCTGAACTGGGAATTCCGTTTGATACCCCTAAAGTTGTTTCCATCTGTAAGGAACATATTGCTTCTTTTACCGGAGAAGGAGATATTATTCTTGATTTCTTTTCCGGCAGTGCTACAACAGCACATGCCGTAATGCAGTTGAATGCAGAAGACGGCGGACACCGCAGATTTATCATGATTCAGCTTCCGGAAGTATGTTCTCCGGAATCAGAAAGCTATCAGGCAGGTTACCGCACTATCTGCGAAATCGGAAAAGAACGCATCCGTAGGGCAGGGGAGAAAATCCGGAAAGGAACAGGCGCAGATATTGATTATGGGTTCCGTGTCTTCCGGCTTGATGATTCCAATATGGAAGATGTATATTATCATCCGGAAGACATCACTCAGCAAATGCTGTTCCGTTTTGAAAGCAATATCAAGCCTGACAGAAATGGTCTTGATTTGCTGTTCGGCTGTCTGCTGGAATGGGGTTTGCCTCTGTCAATGCCATATTGTTCCGAACAAGTTGACGGCGTTACTGTGCACACTTACAATGACGGCGATTTAATCGCATGTTTTGATAAAAATATTCCTGAAAGTGCTGTAAAGGCTATCGCAGAGCGTCAGCCTCGGAGAGCTGTTTTCCGTGATGACAGCTTCGCAGACAGTCCGGCAAAAATCAATGTGAGCGAGATTTTCAGAATGATTTCTCCGGATACAAGAATTAAGGTGATATAATATGAAATTACAGTTTAAGCATCAGAAATTTCAGGCCGATGCCACAAAAGCCGTTGTGGATGTGTTCGCCGGACAGCCCTGTTTTACTCCGACTTATGGGAACCTCTAAAAACTATGCGAAAATCAGCAGTATATGAAAAATTTGCAAAAAGAGAACGTCAAAATCCATATAAAAGTGGAAATTGACGTTCCAAAGTAGAATATATCAATGATTTTTCTGCAAAAGGATATAGTT
>JAFRMZ010000067.1 GCA_017430465.1 Oscillospiraceae bacterium | reverse complement strand
GCAGACCAGGGATATCGGAGAACTTTCAAAGAAACCCTTGAAAATTTTTACCATATCAAAGTGGATATTTCTGAACAAATCAAAGGAAAATTTGAAGTACATCCACTCAGATGGAAAGCAGAACGTACTTTTGCATGGTTCAATTTTTCCAGATGCTTATCAAAAGACTATGAGATTTCTCCTTTTTATCAGGAACAAATCTGTATTATTTCTAATTTACAGACTCTTTTGCGACGCTTTTAATTTTGTGAAGACAAGCTCTGAGTTGAAATCGGTTGAATAAAAGCGATTTTATGCCGTGAAAGGTCACACCCCATGCGGGCGTGTGAGTTGAAATAATAAATTTAACATGTCCAAAATAAATCCCCTCCCAAAGTTCTGAAAAGCATTTTTTAGAGAGGGGATTATTAACAAAATTTTTAGTGCTGCATGTCAGATAGAATACTGGTCTTCCAGACCGTCAAGAAGTCCGTATTCTACCAGAATTTCTTCGAGACGTTCCTGTGTGAGCGGTTTTGGAATCACAAAAGAAGTATTTTCTTCAATTTTACGGGCGAGTTCACGGTATTCATCTGCCTGATTGGCTTCCGGATTGTATTCAATAACGGTTTTCTTGCGGATTTCAGCACGCTGAACTTCATTGTCCCGAGGAACAAAATGAATCAGCTGTGTGCCGAGTTCTTTGGCAAAGGCAGCAACAAGTTCCCGTTCACGGTCAACTTTTCGGCTGTTGCAGATGATACCACCCAAACGGACACCGCCCTGTTTTGCATATCTTGCAATACCTTTGGAAATATTATTTGCGGCATAGAGTGCCATCATCTCACCGCTAGCAACGATATAGATTTCTTTGGCTTTTCCTTCACGGATAGGCATTGCAAATCCGCCGCAGACAACATCACCCAGAACATCATAGAAGACATAATCCAAATCATCGGTATAAGCTCCGAGGCGTTCCAGCAGTCCGATAGAAGTGATGATACCTCTGCCGGCACATCCGACACCGGGTTCAGGGCCGCCGGATTCGACACAGCGTGTACCGTGAAAGCCTTCTTTCAGGATATCTTCCAGTTCAATATCTTCTCCGGCATCACGGAGAGTATCCAGAACAGTTTTCTGTGCCAGTCCACCCAGCAACAGACGGGTAGAATCGGCTTTCGGGTCGCATCCGACAACCATGACTTTATTGCCTCTTTCTACAAGTCCTGCTGTGAGGTTCTGTGTGGTGGTAGATTTACCGATACCGCCTTTTCCATAAATTGCAATCTGTCTGATTTCCTTTGACATAAATCTTACTCCTTTTTATGAATTTTTTTAATAATCAAGATGATGTTACGGAGGTACTGCACCGCTATGAGCTGCGGTGCAGACCGTACAGGATAAAGCTCCTGCGGGCATGGGGACTTCTGTTTTTCAGCCGTGTGAAAAAGTATCTTTATGGGAAATTCTGGAAATCCATATCTGGTCGCCATAATCTTTTTCACCAGGAATGCCGATAGCATCGGCACGACACCGCTGACAGTGCCGGAATACATCAATATATTCCTGAGCCCGAAGCCTTGCACCGTCAATCTGTACACAGGTCGGAGCTGGATAATCTTTTAATTCGTGCTGAGGAATCAGCGGAATGATATTATAGATAGAAGCTCCGGCTGCTTTGACTGTTTTTGCAATTTCTTCAATATGATTATCATTAATGCCGATAACCAGAACGGTATTGACTTTAATTGTAATGCCGGCGGCACTGACTTTTCGGATGCCTTCGAGCTGATTCCGGATTAAGATTTCAGCGGCTTCGACACCGGTATAATGCGTTCCGTGCCACAGAATACCTCTGTTGAGCTTAGCTTCGATTTCGGGGTCAACAGCGTTGACAGTTACAGTCAAAGAATCAATATCAGCATCAATAACTTCCTGTGCTTTTTCAGCTAACAATAATCCGTTTGTACTCATGCATTTTACCAAATCCGGAAAATGTTCTTTTATCAGCCGGAAGGTTTTCAGAGCATCATCAGAAGCGAGAGTATCGCCCGGCCCTGCAATACCTGCAACTTTAATCGCCGGACAGAGTTCCAGAGATTTCTGAATCACTTCAATGGCTTCTTCCGGCTGAATTACTGTAGAAGCCACGCCGGGACGCTGTTCAAAATCGTTGATTTTTCTGTCACAGAACCGGCATTCGATATTGCATATCGGACTGATTGGAAGATGAATGCGTCCGGTCTGGTTACGTTTTCCTCTGGCATAGCAGGGATGTTTGTCTGTTAATTCTTCATATGAGATTGCCATGCGTCCACCTCCCAGATTTTATCTTTCAGGATTTTTTCAAGAACCGCATCAATCAGAAACGGCGATTCATAGACCAGCATTCCATGATTTTCGAGATAATCAGAAGCTCCGTTTCCGATTTTGGCGACAAGAACCGCCTGTATATCGCAGAGTGTTTTCAGAACCGCATCAAAACTGTGTTCGCTGTGTTCATGACCTTGACAGACTCTTGTAACCGTTCTGGATTCCAGATATTGCCATGTATTTTCATCTGTATCCAGTTCGGCAATATGAAATTTTTCCGCATGGCCGAAATGCTGATTAATCACAATGCCATCTGTAGAAGCAACAGCAACACGGAATTTCATAAGCAATCACCT
>JAFRMZ010000010.1 GCA_017430465.1 Oscillospiraceae bacterium | reverse complement strand
TCATCATATTGGCAGAACTCAGGATTCTTCGTCAGCTTCAAACTTATATCCGACACCCCAGACGGTTTTCAAAGCCCAGTGCGGGGAGACATCGGCGAGCTTTTCACGCAGTCTTTTGATATGCACATCAATTGTTCTGGAATCGCCGTAATATTCAAAGCCCCATACTTCGTCAAGAAGCTGGTCACGGGTGTAGACGTGGTTGGGATTGGATGCCAGATAGAATAACAATTCCAGTTCTTTCGGGGGAGTATCAAGCACTTTGTCATTGACACGAAGTTCATAGCGGGTCATATTGACTACCAGCTTATCATAGCGGACTTCTTTGGTTTCGGGTTCTGCATTGTTTGTTCCCATGCGTCTGGCAACGGCTTTGATTCTTGCAATAACCTCTTTTGCATCGAACGGCTTTGAGATATAGTCATCCGCACCGAGTTCCAGACCGAGGACTTTATCGAATGTTTCGTTTTTGGCTGAAATCATGATAATCGGCACATTGGAGCTTTTCCGGATTTCACGGCAGACACCACGTCCGTCCATAGAAGGAAGCATCACATCCAGCAGGACAATATCAGGGTTTAATGCATTGAATTTAACAACAGCTTCCTTGCCGTCATTGGAAATAATCACACTGTAGCCTTCCTTTTCGAGATACATTCTCAGCAGGTCACAGATATTCTGGTCGTCATCTACGACTAATACTTTTTCTAAAGCCATAAAGCGAGCACTCCTTTTCTTGATAAAAATTAAGAAATTCAAAAAAAATTAAAATCCCTCACAATAATTATACATGATTTGTTCATTGATTATATGAACATTTTGTGAACAAACAATGAATAAACAGTAAATTAAGTAAACAGGTAAATTTTCGCAGATTATAAAATCTGTTATATTTTTATTAAAATTATCAACTTTTTTATGCATCATAACAAAATTTAGAAAAATTTTCAAAATACACTTGATTTTTCTGATAAAGCTGGTAAAATAGAATTAGCACTCAACGAAAGAGAGTGCTAAATTTTCAGAACAGAAAATTTTCAAAAGGAGGAAATTTATTATGACAATCAAACCATTAGCAGACAGAGTTGTCATTAAGATGACCGAAGCTGAAGAAACTACAAAGAGCGGTATTATCCTTGCCGGCTCTGCAAAAGAAAAACCGCAGGTTGCTGAAATCGTTGCAGTCGGTGAAGGCAAATATGACGAAAACGGAAAGCTTATCCCTATGACTGTAAAAGTTGGTGATAAAGTCCTGACAAGCAAGTACTCCGGTACAGAAGTCAAGGTTGACGGCGAAGAATATACTATCCTCAGACAGGATGATATTCTTGCAATCGTAGAATAATTTATTTTTTATTTCAGATAGGAGCGATTTATCATGGCAAAAGATATTAAATACGGCGAAGATGCCAGAAAAGCTTTACAGGCCGGTATCGACAAGCTGGCTGATACTGTCAAGATTACATTAGGCCCGAAAGGCAGAAATGTAGTCCTCGATAAGAAATTCGGCGCACCCCTCATCACAAATGACGGCGTGACCATCGCAAAAGATATTGAACTGGAAGATGCTTTCGAGAACATGGGTGCACAGCTCGTTAAGGAAGTTGCTACCAAGACAAATGATGCTGCCGGTGACGGTACTACTACTGCTACCCTGCTGGCTCAGGCTATCATCAATGAAGGCATGAAGAATATCGCTGCAGGCGCAAACCCCATGATTCTCAAGAAGGGTATCGCCAAGGCTGTCACTACTGCTGTAGAAACTATCAAGAAAAATTCCAAGCCCGTAGAAGGCTCTGAAGATATTGCAAGAGTCGGCACTGTTTCTTCTGCTGATGAAAGTGTCGGCAAACTCATTGCAGAAGCTATGGAAAAAGTAACTTCTGACGGTGTTATCACCATCGAAGAAAGCAAGACTGCTGAAACCTATTCCGAAGTTGTTGAAGGTATGCAGTTCGACAGAGGCTATATCTCCCCCTATATGGTAACTGATACCGAAAAGATGGAAGCTGTTTATGATGACCCGTTTGTTCTGATTACTGACAAGAAAATCAGCAACATTCAGGAAATCCTGCCCCTGCTGGAACAGCTTGTACAGTCCGGCAAGAAGCTGGTTATCATCGCAGAAGACATCGAAGGCGAAGCCCTGACAACTATCATCCTGAACAATCTCAGAGGCGTATTCAAGTGTGCTGCTGTCAAAGCACCGGGCTTTGGCGACAGAAGAAAAGAAATGCTCAAAGACATTGCTATCCTGACCGGTGCAGAAGTTATCACTGAAGAACTCGGTCTGGAACTGAAAGATACTCAGATTTCTCAGCTTGGCCGTGCCCGTCAGATTGTTATCCAGAAAGAAAACACTATCATTGTTGACGGTGCTGGTGATTCTTCCGCTATCAAGGACAGAGTTGCTCAGATTAAGGCACAGATTGAAACCACTACTTCTGATTTCGATAAGGAAAAGCTTCAGGAAAGACTTGCCAAGCTTTCCGGCGGTGTTGCAGTTATCAAAGTTGGTGCAGCTACCGAAATCGAAATGAAAGAAAAGAAGCTCAGAATCGAAGATGCTCTTGCTGCTACAAAGGCTGCTGTAGAAGAAGGCATCGTAGCCGGAGGCGGTACGGCTTTGATTAATGCCATTCCGGCTGTTAACGCTCTGATTGAAACTCTTGAAGGCGATGAAAAGACCGGTGCACAGATTATCGGCAAGGCTCTGGAAGCTCCGCTTCGTCAGATTGCCCTGAATGCTGGTCTGGAAGGCAGTGTCATCATCGACAAGATTGTCAATGCAGACAAGGTCGGCTATGGTTTTGATGCTTACAATGAAACTTATGTTGACATGATTCCTGCCGGAATCGTTGACCCGACTAAGGTAACAAGAAGTGCTCTCCAGAATGCGGCTTCTGTTGCATCCATGGTTCTGACAACAGAATCTTTGGTTGCTGACATCAAAGAACCCGAACCGGCAGCACCTCCGATGCCCGCAGGCGGTATGTATTAATCCGCATTAAAAAAATACGCAATGCTCTGGCCGGCTTTCCGGTCAGAGCATTTTTATTCTTCCGGATATTTTTTATCCGGTCTTCTTGACAGTAACAGAATTCTGTGCTATAATACATTTGAAAACAAATCGAGAAAGGGGATTTTATGAAATTTAAAGAGATTATAAAACAAAAATGGGCATCTTACAGCATTGCAACCTGTTCCGCCGTGCTGTTATATATGGCTTTGTCGCATATCGGAATTTTTTTCGGCTGGATAGGCTCGCTCTGGTCGATATTCTCCCCTGTTGTGATAGGCTGTATTTTCTCTTATCTGATGAATCCCGTGTCGAATTATTTTGAAAAAAATATCTTCAAAAAAGTAAAGAAAGAAGAAAGCCGTCATGCCTGTTCGGTGATTCTTTCTGTAGGATTTGTGCTTGTTCTGCTGACTCTGCTGATTCTGATGGTTGTGCCTGCTATTACCGGAAGCATTACCGGCATTATCAATAATTATAATACTTATTATAGAAACGTAGAAAAACTGATTAAAAATCTGACCAGTACCAGCCAGCTTCAGATTTTATCCGGACTGAGTATTGAACTGCCTCAAATTTCTGAATATCTTGACCAGTTCACGGGTACGGTGTTCGGCGGACTGAAAAATACCCTTACTTCTGTCATGAGCAAAATCGGAGATATAGGGTCTTCCCTGTTTAACATTATTATTGGCTTTATCATTGCTGTTTATTTCCTGATGGCTAAAAAAAATCTCCGCAGAGCTTTTGACCGTCTGCGGAATGCCCTGATTTCTAAAACAAAAATAGAATCCGAAAACAAATTCTGGAGCAAGTGCCATGCTATTTTTATCCAGTATATCGGATGCAGTCTGCTCGATGCCTGTATCATCGGCATTGCGAACGCTTTATTCATGGCAATTTTCGGGATGCAGAACATCACTCTTATTTCTCTGATAGTCGGCATGACCAATCTTTTGCCGACATTCGGGCCTCTTATCGGGGGAGCAATCGGAATTGTCCTTCTGCTTCTGACGAATCCGGTTCATGCGCTGTATTTTTTGATTTTTACTGTAATTCTGCAAGCAATGGACGGTTATGTCATCAAGCCGAAGCTGTTCAGCAATTCGCTGGGATTATCTCCGGTGCTGACGCTGGTTTCAATTATTCTGGGCGGAAAAATGTTCGGAATTCTGGGAATTCTTCTGGCGATTCCGGTCATTGCCGTTGTAGATATGCTTTATGGTGAAAAATTTCTGCCGTGGCTTCAGAAAATCCGGCAGGAAAAAGAAAAATCTGAATCTGAAACATTTCCCGAAGCATCTCAGGAAACCGAAGCATCTGAAAATACAGAAGAAAAACAAACTGTTGCACTCTGACAGCCTTTGTCAGAGTGTTTGTTTTGCTTACAGACTTGACAAATTTAATCGACTGGTGTATAATATACAATACAGAAAGTGTAATCAAATCTGAAATCAAAAGAAAGGATATGAGGGATATGTGGTATATCAGGGCTGACAAATCGCTTGCGGAACAGGTTCTGCAATATGGTGAAGATATTCTCCGTTCGCCGAACATGCAGTCAGAACGGAATTTCATGCAGCACGGAACGACAGACTGCTTTACACATTCTGTCTGCGTGGCATACATGGCCCTGCGGGTTGCGGAAGTATTGCACATCAAGAAGATAGACAAAAAAAGTCTTGTCCGTGGCTGTCTGCTTCATGATTTCTTTCTGTATGACTGGCATGATAAAGAAACTGCCTGTAAATTCCATACATTCCGTCATCCGATAGTTGCTTTAAAAAATGCAGAAAAAGAATTCAGCCTGAATAAAATTGAACGTGATATTATCCGCAAGCACATGTTTCCGCTGAGTTTTCCATTTCCGAAATATAAAGAAAGCTACATCATCACAATTGCAGATAAATGCTGTGCCGCAAGTGAAATCTGGCATCTGTATTCACTGGAACATGTCATTCACATGCTGGAAGGCAGAATTCATACAGAAATTCCGGAACTTGATTTCGATACTGAACCGATTTATGCATAACGCCTAAACTCCCTGCTGAAAAAACAGGGAGTTTTTCTTATAAGATATGCCAGATTTCCGGAAGTTCTTCTTCATAAACAGAACGTATCAATTGTTTCATTTTCTGGAGTTCTGCACGGACTTCGGGATGTTCATCTTCAATAAGCGGTTTCAGACCGGACATAATTTCTCGAATAGAATCCAGTTCGCTTCCGTTGACGAATACGCCGTTAATATCATGATAGGGTTTCCAGTTCTGTTCAAGATTCTCAAATGCAAGAACTGCCTGTTCTGTATTGTTTTCAGCAACAGCGGACTCAATTTCGTTTACAAGTGCAAGGGCATCCCTGCACTGTGTCTGCAATTCCATAAGAGAAACCATGCACAGCAGAATCAGTCCCAGCAGAATCCAGATACTGACTTTACAGCGATTCATGAAGCAGTCACTCCTTTCGGAATAAGCTGATACTGCGAAGATTTATCCGCTGTCAGCAGAAAAATATCTTTGATGCTGATTTTCTCCCGATGCAGAACCGTTTCAAGCCACTGTCTGTCAAGGCCGATTTCAGAAAGCGTTTTCTCCCGAAGTTTTCCGTCTGCAACAATTGTCTGCGGAGGGTCACAGCAAGGCTGAACAGCATTCATATCCTGTTTTTCAGACGGCTGATAGGCTGACTTCTGATAAACTGAAACACTGCCGTTTGTTTCGACAACCGCAAACTGTACTTCTTCGATAAAAAATACACCACTCATACGGAGGGCAGTCATCAGGTCATCCACGGAAAAACGCAGAGTTTTTAACATTTCTTGGTCAACAATGCCATTCTGTATAATAATTTTCGGACTGCCGGAAATCCATCTGCGGAATCTGACGGATTTCAAAGAAATCCATGATGCCATTACTTCATAGCATACCAGCGCAAGAATCGGAAGCACACCATGCAGAAGCGGAATTTCAATATCTTCAAGAGCAAGCGTGGCAATATTGGAAATCAGGATTGTGACGACAAGTTCCGAAGGCTGTAGCTCTCCGAGCTGACGTTTTCCCATGAGCCGGATAGAAAACGACACAACCAGATATAAAATCAATGAACGTATCAGGACAATTGTCATGTACAAAACCCCTTTCTGGAATCAGTATAACCAGAAAGGGGCGAAAAATACAGTTTTTCAGACAGAAGGTTCTGATTTTTTTCTTTTCAGATAAATGATAAAAAACAGCACATACAGACATAAAAACAGACTGACTGAAAAAATACCAATACTCATTTCTGACATAAGTACCAGATTCCACCAGAAAAAGAAAACACTACCTGTCAGTTTCAGCCTGTCAGTTAAGGAAACAAGCGCATTTTTATTTGATTTCACTGCTTTTGCAGACAGGATTTCCAGAACCGTCAGCAGAATAAAAATCAGGACATGCGGAATTAACAAAAATCGCTTATCAAGAAAAACATCCAGATTTGAAAAATAAGCCAGTCCATAATAATCCGGATTGAAATAAAGTTCCTCATCACTGGGAAAGCGTTCCCATGCGACAGAAAGAATTCCTGCGCTTCCGAATGTCAGAAGCCATGCAGTCAGACGGCAGACAGAATGCACTGTTTTGTAATTTTGGGCATGTTCCTGCTGTATTTTGTGTTTCCGGCAGATGATAACTTCTGAAATAATGCCTGCTGTGACGGCTGTCATCATGACAAGCTCCAGATTTCCCATAAAGTTGATATTCAAAGGAATCTGCAACGAAACGCATCTCGACCAGTTGGCGAAAAACAGACTCAGCAGAACAGAAAGACAATCCAGTGTCAGACATAATTCTGTTTTAAAATGCTGTTCACCAGTTTCAGTGATGTTCAGTCCTGTTTTTTTCCGGTTAATCAGAAAAACAGCGAATGCCAATCCGGCGATAAGAATCCCTCCCACAATGTGCGGATAGAATCCATAATATCTGGATGCAATCACATCATACTGACCGTTCCCGTCAAAATGTATGCCGATTTCTTCCGGAAAACTGTTCCATTTCGTCAAATAAAATACAAGGCTTGCCATCAGTATTATAATACTTAAGAAAAATAAGATATGATGTATGGTAACGCCTTTTCTGTTCATGTTTATCCCCCTTGTATCTGCTGAATTCTGTTTTTCAAAGATTTTCTTTCAGAAAATCTTCCGCCATTTTCTGCGCTTCTTCATAAGAATTCAACTGATAGCATCTCGCCCGAAATGCTGCCGCATTCTTCATCCCTGTCAGATACCATGAGGCATGTTTTCTGGCTTCCCGAATCGCAAGCTGAGGCGGTTTCTGACTATGTTCCAAAATCATGCGGATATGCCTAAGCATCATCTGCATTCGTTCTTCCGGAGTCGGCGGAATATATTCCCGATTCTCAAAAAATGCCGTGATTTCTTTAAAAATCCACGGATTTCCGTAAGTTGCCCGACCAACAGCAACCAAATCTACACCCGTTTCCTGATACATCCGCTGACAGTCAGAGACATTTTTCACATCCCCGTTTCCGATGACCGGAATTTTCACTGCTTCTTTCACCTGCCGAATCACTGACCAGTCTGCACATCCGGAATATAACTGCTGTTTTGTCCGGCCGTGAACCGTCAGTGCCGATGCGCCGACAGATTCACACATCTGTGCAAATTCGACTGCATTGATATGTTCCTCATCCCAGCCGATGCGCATCTTGACTGTAACCGGAACAGAAGCTTCCCTCACCGCACTCCGGATACATTTTTCAGCAATTTCCGGCGTTTTCATTAATGCTGAACCTGCTCCGGTATTCACAACTTTCGGAACGGGACAGCCCATATTCAAATCAATCCAGTCCGGCTGATATTCCTGAAGCAGACTGACAGCTTTTGCGATAAATTCCGGCTCACTGCCGAACAATTGCAGTCCCATTGGACGCTCTGTTTCTGAAATCCGGCAGAGTTCTGCACTTCCCTTACTGTCATAGCAAAGGCCTTTAGCGGAAATCATTTCACTGACAGTCATCACTGCGCCCATTTCAGCGCATAACTGTCTGTAGGAAGTATCTGCAACGCCGGCCATTGGTGCGAGGGTCGCCGTCTGAGCCAGCGAAAATCCCATAATAGTTATCTTATTCATAACAAAAAACTCCTGTTTTCAAATTACTCTTATTTTGACATAAAATTCCGATTTTGTCAAGTCCCTGTTCCAGCGGATTTTTGTAAGAAATAGTATAACTACACAAACTTCTTTTGTGCAGACAGCAGATTTTTTCAGAAATTATCAAAAAACACTTGTCTTTTTGATGATTATCTGCTATGATAAATTTAAGAATTAATTTTTTACAGGAGGTTTTCAATATTATGAAACTGAAAAAACATCTTGCTGTATTGCTTTCAGCCGGAATTATACTTTCATGTACATCAGGTGCATACTGCGCTCCAATTTCCAAGCCGATGGTTGTCAGTGCAGCTTATGAAACACAAATCAACAAAATTGTTGAGCTTGTCAATCAGCAACGTGCTGCAAAGGGTATTGCACCAGTAACCGCTTCTCCGCTGATGATGCAGGCAGCCGCAGCACGTGTGCAGGAGTTAACTAAAACATTTTCTTCCAAACGGCCAAACGGTGAATCTGGTATCAATATCTTAAAAGAATATGGAGTTGTCTTTTCACAGGGCGGTGAAAACATTGCTGTTGATTTTGATACTCCTGCTGAAGTCATGGAAGCATGGGGAGAAAACTCAAATCAGCAGGGACGGATTTTGAATTCTGCTTATCATTTTATAGGTGTAGGTGTCACATACAGCGGTGGTTCTATGTACTGGGTTCAGCTTTTTGCTGACAGTACTGGAGAATCTGAAGAAACTACTCCTACAGAAACGGAAACCACTCCTACTGAGACAACCACAACTACTACAACAACTACCTCAACTACAACTTCTACCACTCCTGAAACAACTACTACAACGACAACTTCCACTACTCCTGAAACAACTACTACAACGACAACTTCCACTACTCCTGAAACAACTACTACAACGACAACTTCCACTACTCCTGAAACAACTACTACAACGACAACTTCCACTACTCCCGCAACAACTACCACAACGACAACTTCTACTACTCCCGCAACAACTACCACGACTACAACTTCCACTACTCCCGCAACAACTACCACGACTACAACTTCCACTACTCCCGCAACAACTACCACAACGACAACTTCCACTACTCCTGTAACAACTACCACGACTACAACTTCTACCACTCCTGAAACAACTACCACAACGACAACTTCCACTACTCCCGCAACAACTACCACGACTACAACTTCCACAACGACAACTTCTACCACTTCCACTACTCCTGTAACAACTACCACGACTACAACTTCCTCGACTCTCGCAACAACTACCACAACGACAACTTCCACTATTGAAACAGAACCTGTTCAAACGGTTGTGCAAGGCCTCGGCGATGTCGATTATATCAATGGAATTACTGCAAAAGATGCTGCCGATGTTCTCAAGTATGCCGCAATAAAAGGCGCAAACGGCTGGAGCATCTTCGGCGATGACCAAGAAAAACGTGCTGATGTAAATAGCGATGGAACAGGCAATTCTACTGATGCTGCTATGATTCTCAAATATGTTGCTTATGTCGGTACAGGCGGTGAAAAAACTATCTATGAATATTTTGGAATCGGTTAAGATACAAATCAGGGGGGAATTTTTATGAAAATCAAAAAGATAATTTCTGCATTGCTTTCCAGTACGCTGTTATTTTCCTGTATTGCAGTTTCTTCTGCAAATGCCGAAGACTATCAGGCGCAGAAAGATGAAGTCATCATGCTTGTAAATGAAAACCGCATTGCTGAGGGAAAAGAAATTCTGTATGAATCTGCGCTTCTGAATCAAGCGGCTGATATTCGTGCCAAAGAAATTGTTTCTAATTTTTCGCATACCCGTCCGGATGGTAGTAACGGTTATAAGGTTGTTTATGAAGTCGGTGCGACTTATATGGCTGTCGGTGAAAATATTGCCTACGGCTATTCGACTGAAGCAGAGGTCATGAACGGCTGGATGAATTCTTCCGGTCATCGTGCCAACATCCTGAATGAAAAC
>JAFRMZ010000066.1 GCA_017430465.1 Oscillospiraceae bacterium | reverse complement strand
CCATTCCAAATTAGGCCTTCGGGCAGTCATTCCCATTTCTCCGGATGATGAACGGGCTAAATGGGAAAAAGCAATTGATGAACTCAGTGTGGCCTGCGCAAAAATGGGGGCTGTCTGTACGGGTGCGATTATCGCCATTGAACGCCAGACCCGTCTTGGCGAACATATTGATGAGAAAAAAGCCACTTTTCTCAATGCTGTCCCCAGTGATACGCTGTTCAGAGCTATTTTCTTCCATAATGCTCCCATGCATGACGGTGCGGTTATCCTCCGAGACGGCATGGTGCTCGCTGCCGGTTGCTTCTTCCCCATGCCCCAGAAAGAAGAATTTGTAGAAAAAGAACTCGGTTCACGTCATCGTGCTGCTATCGGCATGAGCGAAAATTCTGATGCTATTATCATTGTAGTTTCCGAAGAAACCGGTCAGATTTCTGTTGCCGAAAACGGTACACTGACCAGAAACTTTACAAAAGAAACACTGCATCAGTATCTTACGGACAGGCTCATTCCCAAACCGATTGACCAGAATCAATGGTTTAAAAAATTCCGGCAGTCGCTCAAAATCCCATCAGCAGAAACACAGAAAAAAGAGGTGAATTCCGAACATGAACACAAACACAAAAATTCATGATTTTCCCAGTTTCTTCAGCAAGCTGTTCAATACAAAACCCTTTTCGATTGTGTTTTCTGTAATGAGTGCAATCCTCATTTGGTTTGCCGTCTCGGTGACAGCCTACAAAACAACTCATGTTACATTCTATAATATCCCTGTTTCAGAAGATATTTCCGGTACGCTTGCCGAAGCCAACGGCCTGAGTGCCGTTTCCTGCGATGTCGAAACTGTCACTGTCGAACTCGAAGGCAACCGCTTTCAGATTGGCCGGCTGAAACAGGAAGATTTGACGGCATATCTCCAGCTTGGCAATATCAGCACAAACGGAGAATTCAATTTTGAAATTGCAGTTCGTTCAGATACTAATATTTCTTTCAATACAAATAAAATTACTCCTGCTTATGCTACTGTCAAGCTTGATAAGATTGAAACCAGAACTTTTGATGTCTCGGCATCATTTCCGAATCTTAAAGTCAGCTCCGGACATGTTCTCAATAAAGAAGATGTTACCTGTGAACCGTCAGTCGTTGAAATTACAGGCCCTTCCGCCCAGCTTGACGAAATCGCAAAAGTAGACGTTTTTTCTGATAAATCCGTGGAAATTGACAGCCTGTATTCGCTCTATACCAGTGAAATCAGACTCTATACGGAGGAAGGCGCACTCATGGATATGGACAGTCTCGAAATTCCAAGCACCAGCTTTCAGGTGACTATCCCCGTACTCACGCAGAAAGAACTTGCCCTGACGTACGACATCCGGAATGCATTCAGCGGTTTCGATTTGAACTGGCTCAGAGAACGTCTGCATCTTTCTGAAGAAAGCATCACACTCGCTTCGCAGACAAATACCGTTTTCGCTGACCGTGATAATTATAATGTCGGCTTTGTGACACTGGATGCTATTTCTCTGGACTTCTCAAAAGAGTTTGATATTGAACTGAAAGAAGATTTCATCAATCAAAGCGGTTTCCAGCAGGTGACACTTACGCTCGATAACGAAGAACTGGCCTCCCGTGAAGTCTGGGTGACAAGCGACAATATCTCCATTATCAATGCGCCCAAAGATTATGATTATCAGATTACTACCCAGAAAATGCTGATTAATATCATCGGCGACAAGGAAGAACTGAAAAATCTCAGTACACAGAATATTATTGTTACAGTTGACCTGATGAATTATAACGTTCAGCAGAGCATGACCGGCAGTCCGGATGCAACTATTTCGATTTCTCCTAAAAATACAGATTCTTCCGAAGATGACCTTGTCCGGATGTGGGCGGTCGGAAATTATCGTGTTGTGGTGGAATTTACTGAACACGTACGGGAAACCGTTTCGGAAACAGCTTCTTCTATGACAGAAGATGAATAAACATATTGTAAAATGCCCCCGAAAGTTTGAGTCGGGGGCATTTTGCAGGATTAATGCAGTCCGAAACTGATGGAAAGTGCATTGTCTACACGGTTCATTGCACTGGAATCCAGCGAACCCATTCTGTCTTTCAGACGTTTCTTGTCAAGCGTGCGAATCTGTTCCAGAAGCACAATGCTGTCTTTCTGCAATCCGCAGGAAGATGCTTCCAGAGAAATGTGTGTCGGCAGTTTTGCCTTATCCAGACGGCTCGTAATCGCCGCTGCAATGACAGTGGGACTGTGACGGTTTCCGACATCATTCTGTACGATAAGTACCGGACGGATACCGCCTTGTTCTGAACCAACCACCGGACTTAAATCTGCATAATAAATTTCTCCTCGTTTCACGGACATCATAAGCAAAAACAACTCCTTTGAAGTTCTGGCGTTCTGTGTGACTTCTTATTGATAGTATCGCATCTTGGGCGCATTTTATACAAAGTCAGACGAAATTTTTTACTGTTCTGTTATTAATCTATGCCGATAATTCAGGAATGTGCAGGGACTTGACAAAATATAAAAAATATGCTATAATAATAAATGTGATATTGGGGCGTAGCCAAGCGGTAAGGCAACGGACTTTGACTCCGTCATCCCGTGGGTTCAAATCCCGCCGTCCCAACCAGTGCAGAAGCCTTTCCGGCTTCTGCTTTTTTCATGATTCCAGCTTCGCATGACGCAGATATTCCAGATAAACATGCAGAAGTTTGTATATCTTTGCTTTCGCACGGGTCAGCGTCCGTGATACACTGGAGGCATCTAAATGCAGTACGCCGGCTATCTCTTTGTTGCTCATGTTGTGATAGTATTTCAGAAGAATGATTTCTCTTTGACGGGAGGTCAAATCATTCTGGATAATCTGCTGTAATGCCTTTTTGGAAATTTCAAGCTGTATCCGGTTGGTGTGCGGAATTTCAAGCAAATCCTGTATCATAGACGGGTCAGCCTCGGCCACGTGCTGAGGGATGCGCTGGGCGAATTTCATCAGACTGTTCCTCCTTTCCAAGATGCTTTTTCATTTCGTTGATATGCACAAGCAGTTCCATCCGTTCGGTCATGAGTAAATCACGCCGGATAGTCAGGCTTTCACGTTCCATTGTGAGCAGGTTTTCGTTTTTCAGCAGACAGTTCAGCCGGTTGATTCTCTGCTGAAGCTGTTGTCTTGTCTGTTCGTAATCGTAAATCAAATCAAGCATAAAAAACCTCCTTTGTGAGCTAAAACAAGATAAAAGAACAAATGTTCTGTTTTTTTATGCTTATTATTCTACAGGATTTTTTTTCGTTTGTCAAGAGGAGTCTCTAAATTTATGATAGAATTTTTAACCCGTTTTTTGGACAATTATACCAAAAATCAGACATTCCGTGCCCACATGCCCGGCCATAAGGGGAGAAGTCTCCTTCCCGAACTGCTTCCGGCTTATGCACGGGATATTACTGAAATCAAAGGTGCAGACAGCCTTTTTGAAGCTGACGGCATCCTTCGGCAGGCAGAACACCAGACTGCTGAAATTTATCACGTTCCCGAATCCTGCTGGAGTGCCGGAGGTTCAACACTGTGTATTCAGGCGATGCTTGCCCAGATGAAGGCAGAACAAAGAAACATCATTTCTGCAAGAACAGTTCACCGTGCTTTTCTCAATAGCTGTATTCTGCTAGATTTGCCTGTAAAATGGGTTTTTCCGTCAGAAGGCAGTCTTATTTCCGGAACGTATCAGATTCAGGATTTTGAAAAAGCTTTGCAGGAAGTTTCTGCACCGGCCTGCATTTACCTCACTTCGCCCGATTATGCCGGAAATCTTCAGCCAATTGCTGAAATTTCCGCACTCTGCCGGAAATATCATGCAAAATTGCTTGTCGATAACGCACACGGTGCACATCTGGCATTTCTGGAAAAAAATCTGCATCCGATAGCACTCGGCGCAGATTACTGCTGTGATTCTGCACATAAAACCCTTCCGGCACTCACCGGAGGCGCATTTCTGCACATGAGAGAGGCTTCTCAGGTGATGCAGATGAAACAGTACATGCAGATGTTCGGTTCAACAAGCCCTTCTTATCTGATTATGCAGTCTCTTGAATCGTGTACGAAATGGCTTTCCGAATCCGGAAAAGAAAAAATTCTGTCATGTGTCCGCCGTGCCGGACAGCTCAGACAGCAATTCTGTTCTAAATATCATTTTATCGGCAGTGACCCTCTGCATCTGACGATTTCGGCAAACGGAGAAATTCTTGCAGAACAGCTCCGGAACTGTCCATATCCTGTCGAATGTGAATATGCTGACAAAACTTGTCTTGTTTTGCTGTTATCGCCTGTCATGACCGAACAGGATTTCGTATTTCTGGCATCAGCACTGGAATCTGTTCAGCCCGTTCCGCCGGAACTGCCTCCGGCTCTGCCCGAACCGATGAAACAGGTCTGCACCCTACGGACTGCCGGCCTTGCACCATTTGAGATGCTTCCTTTGGAACAGGCCGAAAACAGAATCTGCGCATCCGTACAAGTACCTTGTCCGCCTGCTGTTCCGATTGCCGTCAGCGGTGAGAAACTTACCCGCCAATGGCTGGAATTTATGGCTTTTTATGGGCTTAAACAAGTCGCTGTTATCAGAAATTCGTGAAATATATAATATCTGGACAAAAAAGAATTACAAAATTTGTAGATATTTTCAATAGACTTTTTGTCAGAAATGTGCTATAATGACAATGAGGTTTTGTACGGGTCTCCGTCCGATTCCTCGGGCAAGACTCTGAATTTATATATACTATCATAAAGGAGATTTTTTAATCATGAGACTGAAAAATATGCTCGCTGTCGCAGCGGCTTTTGCTTTCTGCACAGTGTCTTTTGCTTCTCTGGCTGCTAATGCAGGCGAAGAAAAAACTATTGACTGCTCCAATGCCAGCGACCTCGGCTTAGGTGACGAAGGAAACGCTGTCCGCAGAAATATTTATAATACATGGGGAAACAATGTAACTGATATTGATGCCAATTCCGCAGTATCTGAATATATTTCCGTAGAATTCACCATCAGCGGTATCGGTTCTGATTCCGCCAGAAAAGATGCCGATTCCAGTACAAAATATGACGGCAACGGCACAAACTATGTTGCTTTCGTAGGCGGTTCTGTAGCCGGTACAGCTCGTCACTCCATCACCGGCGGTGACCCTACCGATGAATTTATTTCTATCACAGGTGACGGCACTTATACTGCTACATGGACACTCGGTGACCTCGTTTCCGAAAATATTAGCTGTCTGTATCTCCAGACAAATATTGACTTTACTGATTATGTTGCTGAAGCTGACAAGGAAACTGCTGAAAAAAATAAAGATGTTGCCGCTTCCGGCATTACTCTGACAATTAATTCTATCAAGACAGTAGAACCCGATGCCGCAGAAGAAACTGACAGCGAAAGCGAAACAAATTCCGAAACACAAGGTACTTCTGAAACAGAAGCAAATTCTACAGAAAGCACTACCAAAGCCAGCACTACTACTACAGCAAAGTCTTCTACAACAACTACTACAGCAAAATCTGCTTCTACAACTGCTGCAACTACTTCCAGCACAGTAACAAATACTCCTACTGGTGATACTTCCGGTATTGCAGTCGTAGCTTCCATTCTGGGCGTTGCCGGTGCAGCCGCTGTTATTTCCAAGAAGAAAGACTAATACAGTTTCCATTTGATTTCTATGGTTCAAGCAAAATGCCCTCTGTTCCGGAGGGCATTTTTTCTAAGTGAGGCGATTTTATCTTGAAAAAATTTTATCTGCTCCTGCTCCTGACCGCTGTCGCTCTGTCCGGATGCAGTCAGAATACAGAATCTTCCCAGCTATCCGCAGAAACTTCTGCTCCCGAAGAAGTGACAGAAGCCGAAACCGAATCCCTTCCGCCCCCGACAAATGCACCCTTTCCGGAGGCTGACCCTAATGCTGTTACTTTCGATGACGGAAATTTCCGCTTTATTTCTGTCATAAAAGATGATGATACTGCCGTGGACGGCTCTCTTTCTGTTGAAACTATCGGCGGAAATGCCATGCTTAAATTTACTGATACTTCTACAAATGCCCAGAATCTTGAAAAAGCTGTGCAGAAAATCAAAATCTCTGTAGGTCAGCTCCTTCGGCCTGACCAGCTAGAAAGCGTTTATCGCATCAGTTTTGACTGCTATGCCGAAGCTAAAGATGAACTCTTTCTCAATGATGACGGCGAATATCGCAAAGTGCCCGGCTGGATTGGCGGTGGAGGCGGTACTATGTGCGCAGACGGCAACTGGTACAGCTTTGCTGATTTTTCCGCTTCCGGCATCAATGAATATGATTTGGAACGCTCCGATGCCTGTCATGTCGATTTTAAGTTCCTTCTTGCCGAATCCGGCAAAAAATGGGACAGTTCCGTTCAGGATGTCAATTTTTCTGTCATGAGATGGGGAATGCAGAATATTTCTGATTTTTATCTGGATAATATTACTTTCTATGACCAAGAAGGCAATGCAATTCCGCTGAATCCTTCTGAAACGGAAACTTCTGCTGTTCAGGAAACAGAACTTTCAGAAGAAAGCTCCGTTCCGGAATCTGAAACAACTGCTGAGGATGCATCATGAAAAAATTATTCCCCGTTTTCGTGATGTGCGCCGTTCTGCTCGCCGGATGCGGTTTCGCCGGAGAAAATTACCGGAATTATGTTACTGCAATTCTGGACTGTACCTATCACGGCGAATCTTCGGCTTACTGTGAATTGACAAATACTTCGGAATTAAGCGCAGATGCCATCTGGCAAACGGAATTTCAGGAGCTGAATCAAATGATTTTCGATACTTATGGTATCCGGACAGATTTGATTTCCGAGGAAACACGGGAAGGCTATCAGAGGCTTACCAAAATGCTCCTCATGAAAACAAAATATAACGTTCGGGATGTAATGCACGAAAATCAGACATATACTGTTGTTCTGGTGCTGTCGCCGTTCGATTTCTGGGAAATCTCTCAGGAAAAAGTCAGAAAATATTATTATTCTGAATTTTTCCGTAATTTCCGTACTGCACCCACACAGGCCGATGCCGATAAACTCGAACAGGAATATGCTTCCAGAATTCTGGAAATCCTGACCGATTCTGCTGAACATCTGGATTATCTCGAACCTGTTGTCTATACCTGTACAATTCAGAATAATACTGTTTCTGCCGAAGACTGGCAGGCAATTGACAGAATTCTGCTTAATCTGGAATAATTTTATCCAAAGCCGGAAAGTTCATGCTTTCCGGTTTTTCTGCGCAAAAAAAAGCAGACCATTTTGCAGGTCTGCCCAAAAAATAATAAGGATGTAGGATTTATGATAGTTATATTATAGCATATATTACTGATTTTGTCAAGTTTTCCATCTTCTTTTTGTATGCTTGACCAAATTCATAAGCCGATATTCTACATAATCCACAAAAGCAAAATTATCCTTCCAGCTTTTTCAGCTCTTTTTCTTCTTTGGAAACTTTCGGTTTTCCAGCCTTTAAAATTTCCACTTCGGAACGGTCTACAGTATAGGGTACATCATCCGGATTCTCCGGCCGGATGCGCAGTTTTCCGGTTATCAGATTAGCATCTTCAACACGGCCTTTTCCGTGCGATGTCTTTACAAATGAACCAATGCGGGGCGTGATTTTCTGTAAATCCTCATAGGCTTCCTGTTCATGCTTCAGACAGCACATCAGCCTTCCGCATGTGCCGGAAATCTTTGTCGGATTCAGAGACAAACCCTGTTCTTTTGCCATCTTGATGGATACCGGCTGAAAATCTCCCAGATACCCCCGACAGCAGAATTCCCGTCCGCAGACTCCCAAGCCTCCGAACATTTTGGCCTCATCACGGACACCTATCTGACGAAGTTCAATCCGCATACGGAATACAGAGGCTAAATCTTTTACCAGTTCACGGAAATCCACACGGTTATCAGAAGTAAAATAAAATAATAATTTGCTGTTGTCAAATGCACAGCTGACATCTATAAGCTTCATTTTTAGCTTGTGAGATGCAATTTTCTGCTCACAGACCGTGAAAGCTTTTTTTTCTTTTTGTTTATTCTGTTCCAGAGTCCGGAAATCTTCCTGATTCATCAGCCGGAGCACATTCCGCAGGGGGGAGGCAATTGCTTCATCCTGCACATTCCGGTTAGGAATGGAAACAATTCCACATTCCGTGCCTTTTGCCGTTTCGACAATGACTTTGTCTCCCATCTGGAGACGCAGTCCTGCCGGAGAAAAATAATAGACTTTTCCGGAGTTATGAAAACGAATTCCTACAATTTCAGTCATAAATACATAATCCTTTCTAAACTAGTTCAGAAGCAGATTTCCGCCAAGCGATGCCAGTATCAGTTTCAGGCTGACACTGGCCTGAGAGGCTTCATAAGCAGTCTGCACCGCCTGACAAAGATGCTCGGCACGGGATGCCGTCAGCATTCCGGAAAGCAATTCGGCGGACTGCCGGTCACATCCGGTCAGAATATCTTCTCTGTATTTCAGTGTACAGGCATCACGAAACTGCAAAAGCAGTAATTTCAGAAGCTTTTCTGCCTGTGTACGGTCTTTTTCGTAGCCTGACAGAATTCTTAGAATTTCATATTGTCTTCGCTGGGCAACTGCCAGTGTCAGTTCTGCTACATGACGGGTTATCTCCTGCATGGAGGAATCTTCCAGCCAGCAGAGCGCAAGCCCGATATTCCGGCCACCTGTTGCTTTTATTGCTTTTCCGGCATTTTCCGGTGTACAGTCATGCTGTTCTGTCAGTGCCGTGAAACATTCCTCCGGTGTGCAGGACTTGACAGCTATCTGCATCATACGGGAAAGCATAGTTTCCAGAAATGCACTTTTTGACACAGCGGTGAATAACAACAGCACATGTTCCGGCGGTTCTTCCGTCAGTTTCAGAAGCGTGTTCTGTGCCGGAATTCCGATATTGTCACAATCTGCAAACAGATAAATTTTCCGTTCACTGTCATTCGGGGCGATAATTGCATCACGGCAGATTTCTCTAACTGTTTCGACAGAAAAACCTTGTTTTTTGCCGGAATGTTCAACAGGAATTAAATCCGGATGAACATGATGCAGAATCTTCTGACAGTTCCGGCACGTTCCGCAAGGGACATTTTCTCCGGTGCACAATACTGTCATGGCGAAATATTCCGCCAGCGTTTTCCGGCCAGAACCTTTTTCACCATAAAACAGACAGGCGTGGGGAATATGTCTGTTCTGACGCATTTTCCGCATCAGATGCAGATTATCATCATTGCCGTAAATTCTGAATTCACTCATATTTTTTCAAATCTTTCAACATCCGTCACGAATACAGTCGCACCGCCGACTTCAACTTCTACCGGCAGTTCGATTCCAGAATTTATGGGCGTACTGTTCGGAACGGTTTTTCTGCGTTTATGACTTTTTTCACGGATAACGCCGATTAATTCTTCCAGACGTTCTTCTTCCACACATGTCAGAAATGTTGTATTTCCGGCACTCAGAAATCCGCCTGTTGATGCCAGCTTGGTCGCATAGAATCCGCTGTTCAGGAGTGCTTTTCCAACTGCCTGACTGTCATCACTGTTGACAATGGCAAATACCAGTTTCATAAATTAAAAAATCCCCTTTCGAGAGTGTCTGTTTTCAGTATAGCATATTTTCAGAAAAAATGCAAGCCTGTATCGCAGACTTGCAAAATTTATCCTGTTTATTTGTATAATCCTGCACTGAAATATCTGTCTCCACGGTCAGGGAAGACTGTCACAATTCTGCCTCTGCCGACTTTTTCAGCAAGTTTTACGGATGCCGATAATGCCGCCCCTGAACTTGAACCTGCAAAAATACCCTCACGTTCCGCAAGAAGTCGGGAATAGCCAAAGGCTTCTTCATCATTGATTTTAATCACATCATCCACAAGATGCATGTCCATTGTCGGGGCGATAAAATCATTTCCGATTCCTTCGATATTATAATCATGATGCTCACCGCCCCCCATGGTTGAGCCTTCCGGGTCAGCAAGTATTCCCTTAATATCAGGATTTTTTTCTTTCAGATAACGCAGAATGCCGGTATATGTTCCCCCGCTGCCAGCTCCTGCAACAACATAGTCTATCTGACCGTCCAAGTCTTCATAAATTTCTTTTCCGGTTGTTTCGTAATGTGCCTGCGGATTACTCTGGTTTTCAAACTGTGCCAGCGAAATCGCTCCCGAAATTTCTTTCCTGATTTCTTCTGCCTTTCTGACTGCACCTAACATGCCGAATTCACGGGGTGTGTTGATGATTTTTGCGCCCAGCGCACGGACAAGCGTCTGCTTTTCGGCTGAAAATTTATCCGGAATTACAAAAATCACCTGATACCCTCTGTTCAGTGCCGTGAATGCAATGCCAAGACCAGTATTTCCGGCAGTTGCTTCGACAATCACCCCGCCGGATTTCAGCAGACCTTTCTGTTCGGCATCCTGAATCATGTATAAGCCGGTTCTGTCTTTGACACTTCCAGAAGGGTTATATAATTCCAGTTTCGCAAATATCTGAATTTCCGGATTTGTCTCGAAATGATGCAGTCTGACAAGGGGCGTATGCCCGATTAATTCCTGCATAGAATCATAATAATGCATTTTATTTTACCTCACTTTTTTCAATTGCCTGCTGTAAATCTTCCAGAATATCGGCGATGTCCTCAATGCCGACTGATAATCTGATTAAGCCGTCTGTAATGCCGACCTGTTTTCGAATGTCTTCCGGAATAGAAGCGTGTGTCATTGTTGCCGGATGGCATACCAGCGATTCGACTCCGCCAAGACTTTCCGCAAGCATGATAAGTTTCAGACTCTTGAAAAATATTCTAATATCATAATTGTCATGCAGTTCAAAAGAAATCATGACACCGCCGTTTTTCGCCTGCTTTTTATTGATTTCATAGCCCTGTCCGGATTTCAGGCCGGCATAGTACAGATTTCGCACGGCTCTGTGATGCTGAAGAAAATGTACTACTTTTTCTGCATTTTCGACATGTCTGTCCATGCGGACTCCTAGTGTCTTGATACCCCTGATTAACAGAAATGAATCAAACGGCGGAAGTACACCGCCTGTTGAATTCTGAATAAAGGCAATCTGTTCAGCAAGTTCCTTTGTTGAGACAACTACAAGCCCCGAAACAACATCACTATGTCCGCCAAGATATTTTGTGGCAGAATGAACTACAATATCTGCACCGAGGTCAAGCGGTTTCTGGAGATAGGGTGTCATGAACGTATTATCAACAATCACAAGCAAACCATGCTTATGAGAAATTTCCGAAATCGCCTGAATATCTGTTACAGTCATCAGCGGATTGGCAGGGCTTTCAATCATCACGGCTTTGACATCCGGTGTAATCTGCGTTTCAAATACTTCCGGATTTGCTGTATCTGCGATAGTATAGTTAATATTGAAATGATAGAATACTTTATCCAATACTCTGAACGTTCCGCCGTAGACGTTGCTCGAAATCAGTACTCTGTCACCGGATTTCAGAAGGCTCAGTACTGCAGTGATGGCTGCCATGCCGGAGGCGAATGCAAATCCAGCATAGCCGTTTTCGAGTTCAGCAATCAAAGCTTCAAGAGCTTCTCTGGTGGGATTGCCCGTTCTGGAATACTCATATCCACGCATTTCGCCAAGACCGTCCTGTTTGTAGGTCGATGTCTGATAAATCGGAATATTAACTGCACCGGTTCTTTCATCAATAGAAATTCCGCCGTGAATTAATGCTGTACTGATATTCTTAAACTGACTCATGGTAAAAATCTCCTTTCAAATAAGCGCAAAAAACCGGAGAACACAGAAAACTGCATTCTCCGGAAAATTTCAGAATTGTAATTTTATAATATCCACATGATAAAATTACCCTGACATACGGGAGCTGTTTCTATGCTTCATCACTATGCAATTATAGCAGGCACAGCAACAGCAACACGCAGTCAGGGCAACAAAAGCAAACATGAGAAACAACTCCTTTCAGATAAAATCAATTTTATAATTAAACAAGATAACAAGAAACCAAAAAATTATTCAAACATAGGGGTAGAAAGATAACGCTCACCGGTATCCGGCAGAAGTGCAACAATTGTCTTACCCTTGTTTTCCGGACGTTTCGCAAGCTGAATAGCTGCCCATACAGCCGCACCGGAAGAAATACCTACCAGAACACCTTCACTTCTGGCGATGAGTCTGCCTGTCTCGAAAGCATCTTCATTTTCAACAGCAATGATTTCATCATAAATATCTGTATTCAGAGTTTCAGGAACAAATCCTGCACCGATACCCTGAATCTTGTGAGGGCCGGAAACACCTTCGCTCAGAACCGGTGAACCCTTCGGCTCTACAGCAACAATCTTGACATCCGGATTCTGGGATTTCAGATATGTGCCTACACCGGTGATAGTTCCGCCAGTGCCGACACCGGCTACAAAAATATCTACTTTGCCGTCTGTATCATTCCAGATTTCTACGCCGGTTGTTTTTTCATGGATTGCCGGATTGGCCGGATTGGTGAACTGGGACGGAATAAAACTGTCCGGAATTTCTGCGGCGAGTTCCTGCGCCTTTGCAATTGCGC
Source organism: Oscillospiraceae bacterium (assembly GCA_017430465.1). GTDB lineage: Bacteria > Bacillota > Clostridia > Oscillospirales > Ruminococcaceae > UBA3855. Next base: position 7,678 of record JAFRMZ010000066.1, on the reverse strand, counting down.
CTTTCATACCCTTTGCACCTTCGGTCAGAACCAGTTCCGCACCGTAAGCCTTCATCAGATTACGGCGTTCAATGCTCATGGTTTCCGGCATGGTGATGATTAAGCGATAGCCTCTTGCCGCAGCTACGGCTGCCAGACCAATACCAGTGTTACCGCTGGTCGGTTCAATCAGAACACTGCTGGGTTTCAGCAAGCCTTTTGCTTCTGCATCATCAATCATAGCACGGGCGATTCTGTCCTTGACAGAGCCAGCCGGATTGAAATATTCCAGTTTTCCCAAGATAACAGCCTGAAGCTGATTGTTCTTTTCAATGGTTTTGAGCTCCAGAAGGGGAGTATTGCCAATTAAGTCGCTGAAACGCTGATAAATTCTGCTCATGATAAAAACTCCTTTCAAAAACCTGTTTATCCAGATAACATAGATAGTACTTATTTCCTATCTGTTTAGTATGCATATATTATAGCACAATCAAAATGATTTGTCAATAGTTTTTTGATAAATTTTTTATGAATTATTATTTTCACGCCCATCTGATAAAAATGCCCTGTACCGGAACAGTACAGGGCATAAAAATTCTGTTTAGAATTCTTCTTCGTCCTTGAGGTCTTCTTCAAGAGCATCAGCAGCTTTTTCAAAAGTTTCGCCGAGAGCATCAGCAGCATTTTCCACTGTTTCAGAAATAGTTTCCTTTACCTGTTCAGTTACTTCCTGCGCAGCTTCGGCAGCGGTGTCGAGAGCATCATCTTCAGAATCGGAAAGGTCGTCTTCCTCATCGCCGTTATAATTATAAACTTCGTTCATGAAGTCATCATCATCAAATTCGGAGCTGTCAAAACGCATTTTATTTTTCTGACGGCTTTTCTGGAGTACCAGAACGACAGCAGCAGCAGTAGCAACGGCAGTAGCTATGATAATAGCAATAATTTTCCAGTTTTTCATAAAAATTATCCTCTTTTCTCCGCAGAAAGAAATGATTTCACAATTGCAGAACTGCTGCGGACAGCTCTTTTCATGTTTACAAGATTTATTATACCACATCTTTTTTTAAATTTCAATAGTTTTTCTATTTTTTCAGAAATTTTTCACATATTTTTTGTCAGATACATCAAAACAGAAATGGCAGCAGTCGGGGCAGTCTCGCACCGCAGAATTCTGTTTCCCAGCCAGACACGGTATAATCCTGCCGAAACTGCCTGCTGTGCTTCTTCTTCTGAAATGCCTCCTTCGCTCCCGATGAACAAGCCGATATTTGTTTGCCCGTCAAACGGAATTTCTCCGAACCGGATGCCTCCTTGTTCTTCATAAAGCATAATGCTTAAATCCTGTTTCTGCATGGAAGCAAGTGCTTCTTTCCATGTGTGCAAAGGATGCACCTGCGGAATGATGCCCCGTCCGGACTGCTTCGCCGCCGAAACTGCAATTTTCTGAAGACGTTCCTGCTTCTTGCTGAATTCTTTCTTGTCCGGTCGGGCAATACAGCGGGATGTCAGGACAGGTACTATTTCACAAGCTCCCAGTTCTGTCGCTTTCTGAACAATTTCTGCAAGTTTGTCCTGCTTCGGAACTGCCTGATATAACGTCAGATGAATTGTCGGTTCTGCCGAACAGGGATGAATCTCCACCGGATGCAGATAAACTTCCGTTTCTGTAATTCTCGTGATTTCGCAATGATAATCCATTCCGCAGGAACAGACTGTCAACATTTCACCGGTGCGCATCCGGAGCGAACGCCCGATATGACGGGCATCTTCTCCCGTGATGACAATTTCCTGTTCATTGGCATGTTCTGTAAAAAATCTTGGCATGTTGTCACCTCCGGTTATTACATACAGCAGTAATATTTATCATCTACCTGAAACAGATATAAATATTGATTTTCTGTCCGGCCTGAACCTTCGCCGTTATTATAAGAGAATTCCCATTCCAGATTCAGTGACCATGCATTCTGAATGGTTTCCGAAAAAGGCTTTTCTTCTGAGATACCGTCCAGCAGTTTCAGCATTGCCTGTAGTCCGCCGGAATTACGGTCATCGGAAAACGCATCGACAAGAATCATATCTATCTGGAAATCTTCTGCAAGCTGGCCAAGCAAGCCTTCATGCAGAGCATTTACCAGTGCTTCTGTATTCTGATAATCATAGACTTCATTCACCTGATATTCTGTATATAACGGCAGGGCGACAGACTGATATAATTCTGCATCATTTTTTTCAATTGCGCCCAGATAATCTGCTACTGCACTGATTTGTTCCGGTTCGAGAAAGCGTCTGTCCCATGTCATCGGTACGGTGTAGCTGTTTTTGTCTGATTTCATTGTCGCACCGTAGGGAAGTTCTTCTTCTGTATAATTCATTTTTTGTTTCTGCGTAGCACAGCCCGTCAGCATCAGGCAGGCAAGAAGCAGACAAAGTAGTTTCTTCATAAAAATCCATCTCCTGAAAAAAATCAGCAGGGCAGATTTACCCTGCTGATTCTATTTTAATCTATCATGAAGAATTTGTCAAGTGCCTAAATCTGTCCTTCCAGAACAACACGCAGTTTCTTGATGATTTTCTTCTCCAGCCTTGAAATATAAGACTGCGAAATGCCGATTTTTTCAGCCACTTCTTTCTGTGTGCATTCACGCTTTCCGTTCAGCCCGAACCGCAGTTCCATGATTTCTTTTTCCCGTTCCGGAAGGGAATCAACTGCATGATGAAGCATTTCTCGTTCGGCTTCCCACTCAATGCCACGGCTGACAATGTCATCATCTGTTCCCAGTACATCGGATAATAACAGCTCGTTGCCGTCCCAGTCGGTATTCAGCGGTTCATCTATCGAAATTTCCCCCTTGTACTGCACAGCTTTTCTCAGAAACATCAGAATTTCATTCTCAATGCATCTTGATGCATAAGTCGCAAGCTTGATATTCTTGTCCGCCTGAAATGTCCCCACTGCCTTGATTAACCCTATTGTCCCGATGGAAATCAAATCTTCCAGACATACCCCCGAACTCTCAAATTTTTTTGCAATATAAACAACTAATCTCAGATTATGCACTATCAGCGTTTCCCGTGCATGAGGGTCACCGGCCGAAAGCTTTGCAAAAACCGAAATTTCTTCCTCTCTTGTTAAAGGCGGAGGCAGAGTGTCCGCACTGTTGATATAATCCACTGTACAGCCGAATAATAATTGCTTCAGAAATGCACGAATCCGGTTCAGAATCTTCATGTCAGAATCCTCCTTAAAATCGCATGAGCTTCGGATTGAAAATCGCTTTTCCGTTTTCCTGTGCGCCGATGCCGATTAAAGCATCTACTGTTTTTGCTGTTCCGTATTCCGGCGAAATAATGATTTCATCCGGCTGAAAAACTTCCAGCATACCGCTTCCCGCAACCGTCAGATAGGGAACAACATGATGATGCTCCGGCTCTGCCATTGCACCGAGCAGTGACTTGTCGCAGATAATGACCGGCTTTCCAGTGTAGAAATCCGTCAGGGAATTTCCTGTATCAGCCAATCCCTCCAGATAGGCTGTATGTTCATGATATTTTACTGCTATCTGATAAGTATTGTCAGAAAATTGATTTCTGTCATATATAAATTGCATAACAGACAATAAAATATATGCTGTAATCGTGAAAGCTATCAGATGCGACAGCGAAATATCAAAATAATAGCATCCGTTGCGATGCATACTCGTCATCTGACTACATACCGAAAGCGCATACATGCCTCCGGCTGTCAGAAAACTGATTCCGAAAAATGACATGCAGTTCCGGAATACTCTCTTTCTTCCGAATGCTGTCAGACATATCAGAAATGCTGTCAGAAATTTCATTATCCAAGAAATGAAAAACGGCATTTCCGGCAGAAATACTAACAATGAACTGAGACTCCCTATGCCTGCCCCTATTAACCCCTTCCAGAAGATAAATCTTGTATGTGTCATCCGTGCTGTCATGCATAATAACAGATAATTCATGTATAGATTGAAAATCAGTAATACGTCAAGATAGATAATCTGCATAGGCAGTCCCGTCCTTTGCTGATTCTATTATAGCATATCCCGCTTGTCGAATTCTGTCATTTTTGGACAGGCGCAGAAAAAAATTTTTCTGCATAAGACAGAATTTCCTGTAGCATAATCTCTGTAAAGCAAAATCAAGAAAGGATGTATCTCAATGGCGTATCATAAAGTTGTGATTTCAGGTATCAATACTTCTGAACTCAAAGTCATGGGCGAAGAAGAAAAAATGAAACTCTTAAAAGAATTCAAAGAAACCGGAGATAAAAAAATTCGGGATAAGCTCATCAAAGGGAATCTCCGGCTTGTTCTCAGTGTCATTCAGCGGTTTGCCGGACGTGGTGAGGATGTCGATGATTTATTCCAAATCGGCGTGGTGGGGTTAATCAAGGCAATCAATAATTTCGATTTGTCTAAAGAAGTCAGATTCTCGACTTACTGTGTTCCTATGATTTCCGGTGAATTACGTCGTTATCTGCGTGATTACAATCAGATTAAAGTCAGCCGTTCTATGCGTGATTTGGCTTATAAAGCCATTCAGGCAAGGGAAAAGCTGACAAATCAGTTCATGAGAGAACCGACTATCGAAGAAATCGCTCAGGAAACCGGAGAAAAACGCTCTGATATTGTGATTGCTCTGGAAAGTATCAGTGACCCGATTTCTATTTATGAGCCTGTGTATTCTGATTCCGGTGATACGCTCTGCGTGGCTGACCAGCTCAGTGACCAGACCAGTGCGGAAAGCTGGATTGCTCAATTTTCCATGCGTGATGCGATGAATCATCTGGAAGACCGTGAAAAAAATATCCTCTGGCTTCGGTTTCTCTGCGGAAAGACTCAAGTAGAAGTTGCCAAGGAAATCGGCATTTCTCAAGCACAGGTCTCCCGCCTTGAAAAAAATGCTATCGCAAAAATCAAAGATGCTATCTGACAACAAATCCCCTGCCGTTGTGACAGGGGATTTTTTCTTGACAAATGCTTAAATTTCTAATAAAATATAAATAAGAATTTATAAAACTTATCACATATTTGATAGTTTATATATTAGGCAAAGTCTTAGAATAAATGTCAATATAAGTTCAATACCCATAATTATAGTAGTACTCTTTTTAAACAAATCCCAATATTTTTCATTTGCTTTTAAACAGATAGATGTTATTAAACATATAGCAATGATTGAAACAACAAAGAAAATTCCTCCGTCCAAAATCCCATTGCCATGAATAAAATCAAACATTATGACAGCACATAAAAAATAGCAAACAAGAATAATAAAAAATGTTATATTTTTCATACTACAACCGCTCCTAGATTTATTTTAGTATATCATTAACAAGGCAGTCCCGAAAGACTGCCTTTTGTGTTCAGATAGAAACATAATCCGGATTGGTGTTATATTTCCGGAGACAGGCATCTAATTTCGGAAAATTGATTCCGTCCCCGATAGCAATCAGAACTGCCTGACCGTTCGGCACGGGAGTCAGTTCGGTTTTTCCGTGAACAGCATTGACTTTCAGCATTTTTCCGTCTGATTTCGGCAATGCGCCCTTAATCCGGAAGATTGTGCCATATTCGGGGGCGTTCAGAATCGTTTCCAATACTTCCGAGATGCTTTCTTCCGGTATGCCGATATGCATGAAATAATGTACCTCGCTCTCGACAGCATCCGTGTCAAACTGCTTGACATAGCGTTCGCTCCGGTATCCGGCGGATGACAGCAGAATAAAATCTTCTTCTGTCAAATCGTTCCATGATTTCATGAGCAAATCTTTCTCAGTGAACTGTCTCGGACACTGAATTCCGGATAATGCTCTGTTGATATGTGTCAGAATTCTTTCTGAAATCTGATTTTCAGATTCTTCCGGATTCCGCTTGCTGAGTATCAGTTTTCCGGCACAGGCTGATTCTGATGCTAATAAATATTCCATCTGCGAGGATAATAAATCTTTCATTTCAGAATCGACAATTGTCAGAACGCTTCCTATCTGAAACCAGCGGTCAAGAGGGGATTCATAAAGCGTATCGAAAAATTCGTCCATATCGAAAATACCGGACGGCTCGACAAGCACTCTGTCGAGGTGTTGCATTCCAAGAGAAATCAACTGTGTCTTGAATCTCCGCTTGTGACAGTCTTTATCGCCTCCGCCGGCTATCATTTCGAGCTGACAGTTTTCGCATTTCAAATCCTGAAGCATCATCATATCAATATTGACTGCGCCGAAATCATTTTCTAAAATGGCGATTTTTTCGCCTTTTCTGATAAAATATTCCGCATAGCTGTGCAGGAAGGTTGTCTTTCCTGAACCCAGAATGCCTGTAACCAAGTCAATTTTTGTCATGTTATCCCATCTTTCCTGATTTTTTTCTATTTTTAATTTTATCATAAAAACAGAAAAAAGTCAATTTTCAGTAAAACGGGATAACTTAATTGCTTTCTTCTGCCAAGGTTTCGGATTCTGCTTCAGCAGTTGTCTCAGATGTAATTTCTGTATCTCCGGCAGATTCATCTTCTTTAAAATTCATCCAAGTCTCAAAGCTGACAGATGTGCCTGTACTTGTACACCTGATATTGCCGTCCGAGAATGTGACATAAGTTTCGATATTGCGGTCTGCAAGTGCCTGTGCTGTGGATTCTGCATAATTTTCCTCATCTGTCGAAACAATGGCATATTCCGGTGTGACATTATCCAGAAATTCGCCGAGATTTGCTACTTCTCTGCCGTGATAGGGTTCTTTCAGAACATCGCAGTCGCCCATATCCATCAGTTCAACAAGACGTTCCTGCATGGCATCGCCTGTAAACAGGAAAACTTCATCATGATGTGTCATCTTGATAACCAGCGAATGATTATTATCATCACCGTCATGATAGGTTTTCTGCTGGCAGGGATAAATTTCAAAATAAGCATCATCCAGCGTAAATGTCATTGCCGAAGAAGTGACATATTCCCATTCCAGACCCTGCAAGTCCATCTGTTCGCAGAGCAAGTCATATTCGGTGCTTGCTTCTGTATAGTATGCGCCGATGACATGGCTCACCGGAAAGGATTCGAGTACTTTGGATGCACCGCCTACATGGTCTTGGTCATAGTGAGTGATAATCATATAATCCACCGCTGAAACACCGAGCGTGTTCAGACAGTTGCGGACTTTTTTTCCGTCTGTTTTTTCCCCGCAGTCGATGATGACTGTATGATTCTCTGTCTTGATGACAGCAGCGTCTGCTTTTCCGACTTTAAGAAAATCAACTGTCAGATTATATGTCTCAGAAGATGCGGAAACAGATGTATTCTGTACTTCGGATGAAGTAGAAACAGAGGAGGGACTTGCTGTTCCGGAACATCCTGTAAACAGCATCACCATTCCGGCCATCAGAGAGAATAATTTCAGCTTTGCAGATTTTAATTTCATAAGTAAGGTCATCTCCTTTAATATTGTTATTACTATTATACTACACTATTAAAATTAAAACAAGGTTAAAATCTGATAAATTTTCAAAAAATGTCTGACAGATTTTTTTAGGCAGAGTATAGTAATTATAATGACAATAGGCCTGTCAGATTTTTTAAACAGCATCGCCTTGAAAAGCGGTGCTGTTCATATTTTTTCTATAGACAAATCAGATTTTTCATGCTATAATAAAAACATAAATTAAAACTCTGAAGGAGGAT
>JAFRMZ010000065.1 GCA_017430465.1 Oscillospiraceae bacterium | reverse complement strand
GGTTCCGTAGGAGGTTCTGTCCAGATGAACTCGGTTTCCGTTTCTGTTTCGGGAAGGGTATCTGTTTCAGATTCCGTCAGTTCAGCAGATATTTCTTCTTCGGAAGCGGTAATATTTTTATCATTTGCGCATCCGGAGAGCAGAAGCAAGAGACAGCAGGAGATTATCAAATTATTTTTCTTTTTTATCATAAATCAAAATTCCTCATTTCAGAATAGCGCATTACAGTGCAAGATACAATGCCGGCCGGATACCTCGTTCATAATTGGCATAATGGCCGAAGGCAAAGACAGAGCCGTCCGACCAGACAACGCCGAAATTATTGGGTTCGTCTCCGAAGGAACGAAGCCACCACCAGCAGTTTTGTCTTTCGTGATAGAGAGGCAGAAGGCTCATGAAGTCTTTCAAGTCCTGACTATGAGCCATTGCATGGATTTCGGCTGGTGCAGTTCTGTCGTTGTTATCCGGCAGATAGCGATATAATTCTTCTTCGCTTAACAAAAATAATTTATCTTGTGTATGATTCTGGCCGTCACTGTCGAATCCGGCGCAGTCTGGGGTAAAGATGTCGGAAGTCAGAATTTTCTGCTGTTCATCGGGTGAAAAGGCTTTTTGCAGAAATTCCTGATTCAGCCATTTCCGGAGGGAACTTCTGCCCCAGCTAGTATAGATGCAGTCAGCAGACATGCGCTTGGCATCCAGAATATAACGGCTCAGAAGCAGGGCTTTTCCGGAGGTGCGCTCCAGAACAAGCCATTCGACAGGGTTTCCGGCATAGTTTCCGAAAGTAATATATTCTCTCATAAATAAAAATCAACTCCTTGGTATTATTATACACGAAAATCAGAAAAATTGCAATAGATTTCTGTAAATATCCGGAAACAAAAACAGAATCCGGATTTTGCCGGATTCTGTTGAAATCAGTGTATATTTTTTTGTTTTTTTCTCATTTTTTCAGTATACATGAGCTTATCCGCACCATGAACAATTTTTTCCAAATCCATATCTTGTGTCAGTAGTACAGTATATGCCCCGATGCTTGAAGAAACCTGATATTCCAGACCGGAAGCCTGATTATAATCTGAAAGATATTGCTGAATCCGATTCCGGATTGCGGAAATATCGGTCTTTCCGGTGAAGACAGCAAGCATTTCATCACCGCCAAACCGGACGCAGAGAGCTCCTTCGGGACAGCTTTCTTTCAGGGCAAGCGCAGAAATCCGGATGGCATTGTCACCGGCATTGTGTCCGAACTTGTCATTGATAAACTTGAGATTATCCAAATCAGAAAGCACGGCAGTAATATAGGCATCTGTTCCATGCAGGGATTCGCAGAGCTTTGAAAACTCACGGATAAAGCTCATCCGGTTGAGCAGACCCGTCAAGGCATCATAACGATAAATAAATTCAAGCTGTTTCATCAGATAATGCTGATAGCGTGTGTTGATATATCCGCCCAGTCCTGAGCCTAAAATATTGATTGTCTGCGGAAGTTTGCAGTAATTCACAAGTTCATAGTCCGGAAAGTGAAAGCAGACATAACCGAGTGTTTTGCCCATGAAGCCGATAGCATTGAAAATCAGCGGAAACCCTCTGTCCATATATTCTTTCAGATGCGGAATGATTTCTTCTCTGCGGAATGTTTTCTGCTGAAACTGTTCCTGTCCTGTCTCAAAAAACAAAAACATTTTGTCTGTAAAATGGTTGTGATATGCAGTCTGAAAATGATTTTTAGTATCATCTGTACACCAGTCATTAATCAGGATTGTAGCATCATGAAGCTGACCGCAGAACAGACAGCATCCGGCCTCATGGAGATTTTTGCTGACCTGCATCCGTTCGGAGACTTCGTAAAGCACCTGACTGTCATCCTGATAGCGATAGAATCTGTCATTAAAATTAAACAGATGACGTTTTCCGTCAGGATTTCCGCACCCGCAGGAATCACTGCGGAGCAGAAAAGGGATTACAGAAACCTGTTCTGTGTTATCAGGCGCATTGAGGCTGGACATCACGGCATGATAAACACTTTCTGACAAGTCACTGCATCCGCACCGGACAGAAGTAATATTCGGCGCAGAAAAATAGATTTCTTCAATGCCGTCAAATCCGGTAACGATAACCTGTTCCGGCACGGAAATGCCGTAGCTCTGGAGGGTATTGGAAACATTAATCGCCATAATATCATTTGCGCAGATAATCGCATCCGGAAGATTTCCGGAACGGATAAGCTTTTCAGTCGCTTCAATGGCAGGTTTTGCCCAGAACATACCATAGCTGACCATATCCGGCCGGAATGTGATGCCGTATTCCTGAATAATTGTTTTAAAGACTTCCTCACGTTCATCAGAAAAGGGATTTCCGGCGATTCCAGCGATAAAGTGCGGATTTTTAGCATGATGCACCTCCATGACATGCCGGACAACCGTTTCAAAGCCGGCACGGTAATCAAAATTGACACTGGTACAGTCCGGATACCTTCCGTCCACGACAACAACCGGCACATGACAGGTTTTTGCTTTTGCAATCAGCGTATCAGAAATACGTCTGCTCTTGATTTTCTCATCCATAAGAATGACAGTATCTATTATATTGAAATCTATCAAATCGAAAACAGAAGCTTCCGGACGGGAAGTATTTTCTTCCCAGTAGAGGTCCGTATTGATATGATAAATCCAGAGACTGCAATTTTTCTGTTTTAATTTCTGATTTAAATCTATCACAAACTTCCGGTTTTCAATATCAAAAATTCTCGATATGCAAAGTGCGATAACCTTATGACCATATTTCAATGCATTTTCCCCCCTGAATCTTTGTAATATTTTATATCATATTATAGCATATTTTCAGGAATTTGTCAAATGCTGATAAAATTTTATTTTTTCAACAGCAAATTCTTAGATTCTGCTGAAAAAATAAAAGTACAGTTCCCGAAAGAACTGTACAAAATCTCATCCTACTTTCTGGAGTGAGGCTTCAATTTCCGAGGCACGGGCAAGAGCAGTATCAATATGCGTGCAGAAATTTTCTTTTCCGATGCGTCCGGCAAGCCCTGCTTTTTCCATCAGATGCATCGGCTGTTCATTGACATGGGAGAACACCGCCCTGATGTGATGGTGTTCGCATCTGTCAATAATGCGTGAAAGCGATTCAACACCGGCAGCATCCATAGCCGGCACATTGCGCATCCGGATGACAAGCACATCAATATCAGTATCATCGAGCAGATATTTATATTTATCGGCGGCGGCGAAGAACATCGGACCATTGATTTCATAAACACGGGTTCTCTCCGGAATTTTCTTGAGCAGGATATTATCCGGGTCAGTATCTTCATCATCAACGTCAATCCACGCATGAGCCTCAGTGACATCGGCCATGCGCTTCATGAACAGCAGAGCAGCCAGCACCAGCCCTGCGCCGATAGCAACAACCAAATCGAAGACAACAGTCAGAATCAGTGTAACGAACAAAACAGCAATATCGCTTTTCGGTGCAGTTTTTATCATGTTCCGGATATTGCGCCAGCCGGACATGTTATAAGCTACAATAAACAGAATCGCCGCAATAGTGGGCATGGGAATCATAGAAGCATACGGCATCAGAACCAATAAAATCAGCAGAACCACAACAGAATGCACCATGCCGGCGACAGGAGTCCGTCCGCCGTTCTTGACATTGGCGGCTGTTCTGGCGATTGCGCCCGTTGCAGGAATACCGCCGAACAGCGCAGAACCGATATTTGCCGCACCCTGCGCAACAAGTTCCATATTGGAACGATGCTTTGAACCAATCATGCCGTCTGATACTACACATGACAGCAGTGATTCCACCGCTGCCAGTACAGCGATTGTGAATGCATTCGGCAGAAGTGCCTTGACTCTTGCCAGAGATACTGCCGGCATGCTGAAATGAGGCGGTGCAGAAGAAATAGTATATAAATCTCCAATAGTATTCACCTTCATGCCGGACAGCTTCACCACTGCGGAACATACCAGCACAGCAATCAGCGAAGCCGGAATTTTTTCGAGCTTTTTCGGCCAGAAAACCAGTATAGCCAGAGACAGCAAACCAATCAGAAACGCCTGTAAATTGAATGTATCCATACAGAGCACGACTTCTTTCAGCTTATCCATCGTTTCGACCGGAGCTTCCCGAAATGTCAGTCCCAGAAAATCCTTTATCTGTCCGATGACGATTGTCACGGCAATGCCGAAGGTAAATCCGGCAGTAATCGTGCCGGGGATATATTTAATCAATCCGCCAAACCGGCAGAAGCCCATTATCATCATCATGATACCGGCCATGACGGTAGAAATCACAAGTCCGTCCATGCCTTCAGATGCAACAATTCCGGCGACAATGGTTGCAAATGCGGCTGTAGGCCCTGCAATCTGAACACGGCTTCCGCCAAGGAACGAGACAATAAATCCGGCAACAATTGCAGTGTACAGACCTTGTTCCGGACTGACTCCCGATGCTAATGCCAGTGCAATTGACAGGGGCAGAGCAATCACGGCGACAATAATTCCGGCGATGACATCTTTTGTGAACTGTGCACCGGAATACTGTTTCATGACCGAGAATAATTTTGGCTTTAATTTTTCTTCCGGCTTTTTTTTGACTGTTTCTTCCATAAATGCAATCCTCTTTTCAGTAATATAAAAAATTCAAGAAACGTGTATCATTATACAACGAAATCCGGAAAAATGCAAGATATTTCCGGATATTTTCTGAATTTTGTAGAATTGCCTATTTTTGTGCTTTAAGTTCATAAAATATGATATAAATTTGTCATACCGCATTATTATCTACAGAGTGATAAAATTACAGAAATTCCTTGCAATTATAATAGATTTATGCTATAATAGAAGTATCTGCGAATTTTTTCAATAACAGGAGGTAAATTTTAAATTATGGAAAAAAGAAATTCTTTTTCCAGTTCGCTGGGATTTGTTCTTGCAGCGGCAGGGAGCGCAGTCGGATTAGGCAACATCTGGCGTTTTCCGTATCTGGCAGCCAAGGACGGCGGAGGGCTGTTTCTGGTAATTTATCTGATTCTGGCACTGACCTTCGGCTTCACGATGATTGTATCAGAAACAGCCATCGGCAGAAAAACAAAGCAAAGTGCCCTGACAGCTTACGGAACACTTCACAAGCCCTCGAAATGGATTGGTGTGTTTGCGTGTCTTGTACCGTTCATGATTCTGCCGTATTACTGCATTATCGGCGGATGGGTACTGAAATACTGCTTTGCATTCATGACAGGAAACGGACTGACAGCATCGCAGGACGGTTATTTCACGGATTTCATCACAAGCTATGCAGAACCGATTATTTTTGATATTATCTTTCTGGGGGCGGTGGCCTTTGTTATCTATCAGGGCGTGAACAAGGGCATTGAATCGCTTTCTAAAATTCTGATGCCGATTCTGCTGATATTAGTTATCGGGATTGCTATATTCTCGCTGACTATCAAAGGCAACGGCGAACGCTCCGGACTGGACGGTCTGAAAGTCTATATCATTCCAAGTCTGGCAGGCATGACCGGAAAAGAGATTTTTATCACTGTACTGGATGCGATGGGACAG
>JAFRMZ010000009.1 GCA_017430465.1 Oscillospiraceae bacterium | reverse complement strand
TTGAAGATGTCGAAGCAACTGCAAAATTCTGCCGTTCCGATGTTTTTGTTGCAATGCAGAATCTCCGCTGTCTGGTTGATGAACTGGAAACCAATATTTCTTCTAAAGACTGGCCTATGCCGTCTTATGTTGACCTGCTGTTTACTGTCTGATTTTTATCAGAAACAAGTTATCAGGAAACGCCGTCCGGAACTGGATTTCCGGACGGCGTTTCTGATTTATCATAAAAATTCAATAAAAATTAACATAAAAATTCTGATTTTTTATTGCAAACATTCAAAAAATGTGATATAATAAATTTATACGCCATTCATTTCATCACTGAGGTATCAAATTCATGAGCAAATCAAAACACACCTATCTGCGGGCTATGTTGCTGACAACATTTCTTCTGCTGGCACTTATCCTGATTTTTGCACTGTTCCGGAACAGGCTCAATAAAAAGCTTCGTGAAATTGCCGAAAACCAGCTTGCAGTGAATGCCTCTGCCATATCCGCAGTATTCTATACTAAACTGGATGACCAGCTTATCATGCTGGAATCACAGGCACGTTATTTTCAAAACATAGACCTTTCCGACTATAACGCCATGAAAAGCACAATTCTGTCGACCAAAGGGGTCGGCGGATTTAAAACCATCGGCGTAGCGAATTCTTCCGGTGCGACTATCAATTATAACGGCACTTCTTCGGGCAATGCCTATCTGAGTGATTATTATCAGGAAGCCATGCAGGGGCAAAATGCCATCTCGGAATCTACCATCATTGACGAAGAAGGCGACGAAGTACTTGTTCTGGCTGTTCCTATCCGGAGAGTAGACGGCATCAGCGGTGTTATTTACGGCACGTTTACGAAAAGCACTCTGGATTCTATTATTGATTCTGTCAGTGCTTCCGATGAAGATGCCCATCTTTTAATTAATGCAGACGGCGAACTGCTTGCCAAAACCAGCAGTTCTTCCATCAGCCGGACGGCTTCGCTTCTGGAAGATGTCATTCCGGATGCTATGCTTCCGGCAGACGGCAGTTCTAAAATTTTTTATTATGATGTAAATGGAAAAAAATATATTGCTGTGCTTGTACCTATCGGCATACATGACTGGTATTTTGCTAATATTCTGCCGGAATCTGTTGTTTCTGAACAATCCGGTCAGATTATGGTTTATGTCATTGTGACGGTTATCGGGGTGATTGCAGTATTCGGCATAGCCTTGATTTACATCATGTCACTGCTCCGGAAAAATGACCGGATTTCCGATGTCAATGAACGTTTCCGTCTGGCTGCTGCACAGTCTCATAATATTGTCTTTTCCTATGATTACAAAACCCGTTCCATGACCGTGGAAGGCAATGCACAGTTGATTATTCCAAACATCAAGCCGGAATATTCCTCCAGCGATGTGGAATCTTTCCTGAAGCTGATTCATCCGGAAGATGCTAATATCCGCAATCAGTTCAATACAATTCTGCATCTGGAACAGTCCGCTTTTCTCAGTGAATTCCGTCTGAAATGCACGGATGCGAATTATTACTGGTTCAGAATGAATGTTTCTGTCATACGGGACGAGCACGGAAAGCCTGTTCAGCTTATCGGCAGTCTGTTCAATGTTGATGAACAGATAAACAAAGAAATGAAGCTGATTGAACGTGCTGAAACAGATTCTCTGACCGGACTGCTCAACAAAGGGGCATTTCATACCAAACTCTGCAAAGTTCTGGAAGAACGTGAAGATACTTCCGTTCTCGCATTATTTATTATCGATTTGGATAATTTCAAAGCTGTCAACGATACACTCGGCCACGCAATGGGTGACCAAGTACTTTCGGATGTTGCTAATAAATTAAGCATTATTTTCGGAAACAAAAACATTGTCGGACGTATCGGCGGTGATGAATTCTCGGCTTTTCTGCTGATTGAAAATACAGAATCTGTCAAAGCTGAACAGCTCATCACGCAGAAAGCCTCTCTTATCTGTGAACGGCTCAAAGAAAATTATAATGCCTATAAATTGGAAGTCAATGTTTCTGCAAGTGTCGGTATCGCTATATGTCCACGCAGCGGCTCGGCTTATGATGTCTTATATAAAAAAGCCGACACTGCCTTATATCACGTCAAAAAGAACGGAAAACATACCTATGCATTCTATCAGGAGGAAGAACATCATGAAGAAATATAATCTCATTTTCATTGCTGTGGCTTTGCTTCTTTTCACCGGATGCCAGTCCGGTTCGGACAGTCAGAATGCTTCTGTCGTAAATCAGGAAACCAACTTTACCGAAACCAGCTCAATGAAACCTGAACTTTCCTATCCGCTGACACTTCATGCAGGTTATTCCACCGCCCCCGATGACCCCAGAGGCATTGCACTGGAAACCTTTCAGAAAACTGTCGAACAACAAACAAACGGCAATATTCTGATTGCACTCCATCCTTCCGGCGAACTCGGAAGCGATTCCGAACTGCTGGAAGAAATGATTACCGGCAATGTTGACATGACTGTCTCCAGTGCCGGAAATTATGCCCTCTATGCAACCAGAATCGGAATTTCTGCACTGCCGTTCCTGTTTGAAGATTTTGAATCTGCATGGGAATTCATCGACAGTCCTTTGATGCAGGAGCTAAGCAGTGACCTTGAAAGCTATAACATGCATGTCCTTACGTATTTCGATAACGGTTTCCGATGTGTCACTACTTCCGAAAAAGTAGGTGCGGTCAACAGTGTGGAAGATATGAAAGGGCTTAATATCCGCACTCCTGAAAATCAAATTGTGATGGAAACCATGTCCGCACTCTCTGCCAATCCTAAAAGCTATCCGTTTGCCGAACTCAAACAGGCACTTGCAGACGGCACATTTGATGCGCAGGAAAATCCGATTCCGGTTATTTACAACAATAAACTCTACGAAGTACAGAAATATCTTTCCGTTACCAATCACAGCTACGATGCTATGCCTTTAACCATCCGGCAGGATATATGGGAAAATCTCCCTTCTGAATATCAGGAAATCCTATCCGCCGCCGCCAAAGAAGCCGGCGCACAGAACCGCACAATTGTCAAACAGCAGACCGCCGATTTCGTTAAGAAACTTGAAGATGCCGGCATGGAAATCGTCTACCCCGATTTGAAACCCTTTCAGGAAGCCACTTCCGGCGTAAAAGAAATGTTCTCTGCTATCTACGGACAAGACCTTCTTAATTATCTCGAACATGAAATTCAATAACCTGACACAAAAAATCCGTTCCGATATTCCGGAACGGATTTTGAAGCTTCTTTGACGAAGAACAGAAAACTTATCTCTTTGAGAACTGCGGTGCACGACGAGCAGCTTTGAGACCATATTTCTTTCTTTCCTTCATTCTGGGGTCACGTGTCAGGAAACCTGCACTCTTGAGTGCCGGACGAAGGTCAGCATCATACTGAAGCAGGGCACGGGAAATGCCGTGACGGATTGCACCAGCCTGACCAGTTACGCCGCCGCCTGCTACTGTGCAGATAACGTCAAACTTTTCGAGTGTATCTGTCAGGTTCAGAGGCTGACGAACGATTAATTTCAGTGTTTCCAGACCGAAATAATCATCAATTGTTCTGCCGTTGATAGTGATATTGCCGTTGCCGGGAACTAATCTTACTCTGGAAACGGAATGTTTTCTTCTGCCTGTACCATAGTGGTATGCAACTTTCGGTTCGTACATTTATGTTTGCCTCCTTTAATTAGAATTCGTAAACTTCGGGCTTCTGAGCAGCGTGCTTGTGTTCTGCACCTTTTACGGTACGCAGACGCTTGAGCTGATTTGCACCCTGTGTATTGTGGGGCAGCATACCTGTTACAGCGATTGTCATAGCTCTTTCAGGATTTTCTGCCATTAATTTCTTATAAGAAATTTCCTTGATACCGCCAATCCAGCCGGTGTGCCAGTAGAACTTCTTCTGTTCGAGCTTTTTGCCAGTCAGGATAGCTTTTTCGCAGTTGATGATGATAACATGGTCACCGCAGTCAGCATGGGGTGCAAAAGTGGGCTTGTGCTTGCCTCTGAGCAGGACAGCAGCCTGTGCAGCCACACGACCGAGGGGCTTATCTGTTGCATCTAAAATATACCATTTACGGCTGATTTCATTTGCCTTCGGCATTGTAGTAGACATGAAATTTTCCTCCATTTTATTTTAAATTTTTAAGAGAATCCATGCTTGCGGAGTTTATCGGGCACGGGGATACCGGATAGGGCAAGCATGAGCATTGACAGCCGGTTATTCTGCAATGCCATACAACTTATATTATAACTGCTTTTTCCGGACTTGTCAAGTATTTTTTTCAAATTTATGCAAATTTTTTTGATTTCAATCGACAGAAGCGATGAAACCGGAATGAGGATATAATTTTATTTCATGTGGAGTATCTCCACGGAACAGAACATTATATTTTGCATAATCTTTTCGGGAAATCTGAGAAATATATTCTTCATTATCAGAAGTATATACAGCATATTCCAGAACATGCACATCATATCCGCTGTTTCCTTTTCCAGCGTTGACATGATACTGAAAATCAGCAGAAGTACAGACTGGAATAATATTGACTGTTTCTGTAGTATTCTCTTTCAAATCCTGTTCAATATCCCGAAGCAGGGCACAAGTTTTCATCATCAATGTGCCATGATACTGATTCTGATACATCTGCCAGTCGAACTGATTCCGCCGTGTATCAGTCAGTGTAAATGCACCGACACACAAACCTGCTATCAGAAATATCACCAGAATGCTTTTCAAACATTCAGAAAATTTTATTTTTTCTCCGGTCGGGATTATCATCAGACAAAGAAATATCACAAACAAGAGAAATAAAACAATATCCATAATTTTCAGGCAGAGATAAACTGACAAATAATTTCTGATTTCTATCAGGCTTTCCATGCCAATATAGCTTTCCGGCAGTTTCGGATTTCTCAGATAATTATCAATCACTCCTGATAATATAAAATAGCCTAATCCGCTGACGGCGGACAATATCGTTATCAGCCGAGTTTCAGATAACTGCTTCATGACCTCACCTCCGCAAATTTTTGATTCTGTTCTGCTATTCTTATTATAGCAGATAAAAAAATTTTGTCAAATCAAAATTTTTTTGAAAAAACACTTGACAAATCAAAAAAAATATGCTATTATATAAAAGATGGGTCGCCATCAATACCCCGTAAGGTCTGGGTGTGGCGCAGTTGGTAGCGCGCTACCTTGGGGTGGTAGAGGCCGTGGGTTCAAGTCCCGTCACTCAGACCATAAAAAACAAGCTGATTTATTCAGCTTGTTTTTTTGTTTTTTCATGATTCTTAATCAGACTTATCAGAGCGCATATCGTCAGGATGCTCCCGACAATCGGATAAACGATTATCATCCGGTTCGTTGTTCCGTAAATATCAAGCACCCCTTTGAAAATGCTCCCGATTGTGAACGTTGCAATTGCAGAATTCCACAAATTCAGAAAAATACCGTCCGGCTGAAGCTGTTTCAGTGCCAGAATGCTGTAAAGCAGTGCGCCCATGCCTAACGGAATCGCAAAGGCATAAATCATATAATAAGAATAAACTTCATGACTGAACTGCTCGTAAACCGCCCCGAAAAATGCAAACCATGCCGAGACTATCAGATTTCCGAGAATGTGTTTCAGCAGTCTGTTATCCGATGTATACAATGTCACTCACTTCCCTTTCCTTGATTTTTCCGCTGGTGGTCGGCTGATTGATAACTTCGCCATTGAAATACATGGTCGATGAACCGCCTCCGTCCAGATTATAAGCTGTTTTGACTCCTAAGCCCTGCATGAATTCTGCAAGCTGATACAGCGATAAGCCTTCGCTTTCGGATGTTCTGCCGTCAGATACCACAAATACATAATGATTGCTGTCAATAATGCCGATGGCCGTCCGTGGATTGCTTGCCATTGCCTTTCCGACTTCCTGATTCTGCGTGACAGTAATATTTCCATCTTCAATCAGACCGGGGCCAAAACTGAATGCCTGCCATACTCCCATAGAAACCAGTTCATCTGCGGAATATGCATCCGGACTGATAACCTGCATTGTGCCGTCCGCATAGATGCATAACACATCATTCGAGCCTTTTGTGTCCCGATAAACAACGCCGTTCCGGATGACATAACCTCTTTCCTGCGTACCGTAATAATCGCCGTTAATTGCCAGAATTGCATTATGATTTTCAGCTATGGAGGATGTTGTATCGGTAATATTTTTTCCGTAGGCATCTTCTGCAAAGGCTGTTTTCAGATATTCGGCAGAAGAAAGCACGACATCCGCAACATAAATTCTGGTATTGTTTTCATAATATTCTGTAAGTGTGATTTTGCAGTTTTCATCCTGATAGTTTTTCGCTCCGGAAGTTTCCGGCTCTGCGGTGATGACTGTATTATTTTCAGTCGTTTCCTGTTCTTCCTGACTGCCGTGACGGGAATGTTTTCTTCCTGTCTGAGAAACATTCTGTTCCGTTTCGGAAACGGAAATTTCTGTAGTTTCTTCCGTCAGCGCACCGGCAGAAATATTTTCAAACAGAGAAGTATTCATCTGCGTGGTATCCGTCTGATAGGTTTTCGTCAGCACGAACGTATCCAGTGAGATATATCCTGTAAAAGCCGTCAGTGCCAGTCCGTAGCATACCGCCCAGAGATATTTCTTCTTCATGATACATGCTCCTTTCTGAAAATAAACTTATGCTGAATCAAGTAACTGCATATAAACATCAGAATTTCGGTCAGTATCTTTGCGAGATAGCCATTCACCCCGATGACGGAAAAGCCTTTCAGAATCAGCGTATTGCAGAGCAGAATCACTCCGGCCAGCAGAAAATATTTTACTGCGGATTCTGTTGTTTTTTCCTGCGAACAGAAGACGAATTTCTTATTGAGCGTATAATTCACAATACTGCTGAAAATTCTTGCCAGCACATTTGAGAGTGTCAGAATTCCGGTCAGTGACGAAAACAGACAGAACAAGCCGTAATCTATCAGAAAACTCACAAAAGAAGATGCCGAAAACTTCAGAATTTCCTTATAGATTCTGAACGAATCCCGCACCGCATGAAAATGTGACGAGGCATTTTCGTTCAGATAGACTGTTGAAATCCAGATTTCCCGAATGGGAATTCCTGTCTTGGCGGAAAACATCAGGACATTCATTTCATATTCATAACGGCTTCCCGCAACGGAAAGCATCTTTTCCGTGAGCTGATTTGTGAATGCTCTCAGCCCCGTCTGCGTATCATAAACCGATACCCCTGAACATAAGCGATATACCATTCTTGTCACGGCATTCCCGAACCGGCTTCTTAAGGGAACATGGCCTTCAAACTTCCGGCTTCCGAGAATTAAGCTTTCCGGATGCCGTTCTGCTTCGGCGCATACATTCAGAATATCCTGAATCCGATGCTGACCGTCTGCATCAGCAGTAACCAGCAGATATGGTTCTTGTATCTGTTCGGCGACATAGCGCATACCGGTTTTGAGTGCTTCGCCCTTGCCCAGATTTACCTCATGTGTAAGAACAATGGCTTTTACGGATGCCAGCCGGAAAATGCTTTCAAATTCCTGACCACTTCCGTCATCAATCACAATTACTGTAAAATTCCGTTCTGCCAAGCCGGAAATCACCGGTATCAGTTCTTTATCCGGCTGATAGGCCGGTATCAATGCAACATGTTTCATAAACAAGCACCTCCGTAAAATAAAACATGCTTTTTCTTCTCTATGATTTTATTCTATCAATAAAAGATTAAAACCAGATTAGAAAAAGCATGTTTTTATTATTTATTTCATTTCGGAAGCATGACTGAAAATGTACTGCCTGTTCCCTCCTGACTCACGGCCGAAACCGTTCCGCCATGAAATTCGGCAATCTGCCGGACTAAGGCAAGTCCCATTCCCAGCCCCTTTGAGCTTCTGGCCTTATCCGAGCGATAAAACCTTTCCCAGATATGAGGAAGTTCCTTTTCAGAAATACCTGTACCATTATCTGTCACATACAGACAAATCTGATTTGCATTCTGTTTCAGCTCCACACGGACAAAACCGTTTTCACGGCCGTACCGGACAGCATTCTGAATCAGATTGCTGACTAACAGCATAAATAATTCCGGATTGCCGTTGAGCATAATATTTTCTTCGAGTGATTCTGTGACTGTAATATTTTTATCTGCAATCAGGCGGAAATCTTCGCAGACGGAAGAAATCAGCTCTGTCAGATTCAGATTTTGTTTCTGATAGCGTTCTGTTTTTTGTTCCATGCGTGTGAAAATGAGCAGAGTTTCAATCATGCCGGACATTTTATAGCCCTGCTTCTGGACAGAAGCCAGTGCCTGCAAGATTTCTTCCGGATTATCCGCATTATCGAATGCATAGTCACACTGTGCCAGAATCACTGACACTGGTGTTCGCAGTTCGTGGGAGGCGTTGGATGTGAATTGTTTTTCGGCCTCGAAATTATTTTCGATACGGTCAAACATAGCATTGATAGTATGTGCAAGCATATCCAGTTCATCTTCTGAATCTGTTGTCGGAATGCGTTTTGTCAAATCTCCGCCTGTGCGGATGGCATCCGCAGTATAACTGATAGTTCGCACCGGCCGGAGAAATCTGCCTGTCAGCCAGTATCCGCCTGCAAAGCCGGTTATCAGCAGAAGCACAAAACCCAGCAAAACAGAACCATGATTTTCAATCACACCGCTGAAGCTATCTTCTGCCGGAATCAGTCCCCTGATATAATAATCATCACCATGCCGGACTTTTATCCATTCATCGTAGTAATAATAATTCATACCGGAAATCTCTATTTTCTGCGGAGCATCTTTTTCAGAATACGGATAATTATCCAGCTCCGGATATAGAAACAATCCGATAGCCTGTCCGCCGTCTTCGGTATAAATCATGAGCTGTACATTATTATCATAGAATTCAGAAATCTGTATTGTTTCTGTATCTCCTCCGGCGAGTGCCTGCTGATAGCGTTTTTCATTTTCCAGAAGATTTTCAAATTCTTCCACAGTTTCAATAAGTGTATGCTTAATCAGTTTTTTATCCGCAGTCTGATAAGCGGTCAGCATGACGGAGAAAAACAAAATACAAATCACGGTCAGCACCAGCGTGAACCAAAGCGTGATTTTCAACTTGAGAGATTTTCTTTTTTTCATGTCTGCACTTTCATGACATAGCCGATTCCACGGACGGTATGCAGTAATCTGACTTCGGCATTTTCGTCAATTTTCTTCCGGAGATAATTCATGTAGACATCCACAATTTTCTCACCGCCGTCATAATCATAGCCCCAGACATGATTCAGAATTTTTTCCCGGCTGAGTATTTTATTTTTATTTATCAGCAGATATTCCAGAAGATTATATTCTTTTCCGGTGAGGCTGATTTCCGCTTCTGCTCTTTTGACGATATGGCTTTCTGTATCGAGTGTGAGCGTGTCCAGTTTCAGGACACTGCTCACAAATCCGGATGCTGTTCTTGTCACGGCCATAATCCGTGCGATGAGTTCTTCAAACGAAAACGGCTTGACAAGATAATCATTTGCGCCAATGTTCAGCCCTCTGACCTTATCGGAAACAGTATCTTTTGCCGTCAGGAAGATGACGGGCGTATTCTTTCCGGATGCCCGCAGTTTCTGCACTACTGTAATGCCATCCATTTTCGGCATCATAATATCCAGAACAGAAGCATCATAATCCATATACTGCAAACGCTCAAGCGCATCTTCCCCGTCAAGGCAGGATTCCACAGAAAATCCTTCGGAACGCAGTTTCTTGACGATGACTGCATTCAGGTCTGTATCATCTTCAGCAATGAGAATTTTCAATCTGATTCATCTCCGTTTCTGTATCAGAATTCTTTCACAAGGCCGACAATATATTTCATAATCATGAGTGCATCGCTGGAATCCGGCACACCGCTGAAATTCACATCAGAAGCTTTTGCCTGCAGGGCGGTCAGTTCTTCTTTTCCGAGAATTGCCTTATTCACAGTAATCACATCCAGAATGTCAATACCGCCGTCAAGGTTAGCATCTCCCAGCAGAAAAGCTTCTTCTTCCGCCGGAATAACAGTTACATTGACGGAAATGGTTTTTCCGTTTTCGAGCATAGCATATACTGTTGCTGTTCCGGTTTTCACACCGGTGATAGTTCCGTTTTCTGAAACTGTTACAATTTTTGCATCAGAAGATACCCATGAAACTGAGCCGTCATAATTAGAAATACTCAATTCCATCGAAGTACCTTCAGGCAGTTCTGTACTCTTGACCAAAATTTCCGGTGATACAACAGTAACTGTGCAGACAGAGGAAGCATCTCCGGCGGTTGCGGTGATTTGAGCTGTTCCCTCTGAAATTCCTGTGATAATACCAGCTTCATCTACTTTGACAATGCTTTCATCAGAAGAAGTCCAGACAGCAAGCTGATTATACACTTTCTGATTATTAGCAGAAGTAAATGCCAGTTGATTCTGCGTTCCGGAAATCAGCGAAATTTCTGTCTGTTTCAGATAATAGCCATATTCCACTTCGACAAGCGTTTCTGCTTTTTTATCTCCGCAGACAGCAGTAATCACGGCCGAACCGTTTCCGACTGCTGTCACAAGTCCGTCTTTTACGGTTGCGACATCGGGATTGCTGGATGTCCAGACAACGTCGCCTTCGTAATTGACTCCGAGCTGTGCAGTTTCTGTATATTCTGTAAATTTCAGAACTTCTGGTTTGACTTCTTCAGAAGTATCTGTTTCTTTCTGGGATTCTTCGCATGTGATGACACAAGTCACTGTCACATCTCCGGCAGTGGCAGTAATTTCGGCAGTACCGGCGGAAATCGCCGTAATAATGCCGTTTTCATCTACTGTCGCAATGCTCTCATCAGAAGACTTCCAGACAGCAAGTTTGTTATAGGCTTCTTTCGTATGCACTGAACAGAACGATAACTGTTTCTGTGTTCCGGTTTCGACAGTGAGTTCTGTTTTATCGAAATAATAATCATACTCCACAACGACAGGAATTTCTGCACGGCGGTCACCGCAGACTGCATAAATCATCGCCGAACCGTTTCCGACTGCTGTCACGAGTCCGTTTTCGACAGTTGCCACACTGGTATCACTGGAAAGCCATGTCAGTTCTCCGCCCAAATCAATACCGAGCGTAGCTGTCTGGGTATATTCTGTTAATTCCAGAATCTGCTGTGCAGTTTCCTCTGCTGATACAATAAAATCCGGAACATCCTGATATAAATAACTTCCGCTGGAAATCAACAGCACGGCAAGCACCGATGCACAGATTCGTTTGCATAAATACATAATATTGCACTCCTCTTAGATATATAAAATTACTATCTTGATTTTAGCATAGTTTTCCTGATTTGTCAAGAAAAAATCCCCTGAAAACAGGGGATTTTGAAATATCATTAATCATTCTTGACAGTATCTGCACTATTTCAGTCCGCACACCATTTTTCAGGCATGGCATGGCAGAAACCTGTTTCTGACTCAATAGTTCTTTATGGTATCTGCACTGAAGAAGCTGTCGCTTTCGGTGAAATAATCATTGGTTTCCATAACATTTCCGAAATCGTCTTCTTCGTCATCATCCAGAAGCTTTGCACCGCATACGCTACAGAACTGGAATTTCTGGTCAACTTCGGCATCGCATTTCGGGCAGATTTTACAGCCACGGATGCTGTTGAGTTCCTTGCGCATCTGCATAATTCTCTTTCTTCTGGTGTCCACGTCATCGCAGAGCACTTTCAGAACAGCACGGTCTTCATCAGGATTCTTGTAATATTTCTTGCCGATGTCGGCAAATACTTCGACAATACGTTCTTCCTCGTAAAGAATTTTTCTCTTGAGGTTGTTGACTTCGGCAGCACTCTTGGCGTTTTCACTGACACCACGTGTAGCGGTATTGAACACATCGCCGAGGCTTTCAAAAATGTTAGGCATACGTTTCAACTCCTAGATTAAAGAATTTCAGATTTTCCTGCCAGACAGGATTCATGTTATTTCTATTTTATCATAAATCACAATAGTTGTCAAGAGATTTCAGAAATTTTTTATGCTTTCCACAAGGGCGGAAAATTATTCCTCTACAGGTTCAAAACGGATGCGGATTTTCGGCATTTTTTCAAGTGTTGTATACGTATTGAACAAATCTGACGGGTCATTTTCACCGGATGCCGGAGGCGCAAAGAGTTTCAGTGTCATATCCGCAGAGCCGGAAAGCGGATTCTCATAGAATGCAGACATCAGGTCAATGCATTTTGCTTTTGGAGATTTATAGAACCATCTGCCGTTGAGTTCCATCATATAATTATTATCATCCTCGAAATAAACTTCACAGAATACTGGATTCTTCTCGAAATGCAGAGGAACAGCGATACCGTCAGCATCCTCGGAATTACCCCAGCGGAGCTGTACCGGAAGCTGTACTTCTTCCCCCTGTGTCATTTCCGGAAGGAAACGTCTGGTATGAATCAGATTCTTGTAAGTCTGCAAAACAGGCTGTGCAATGCCGACATCCGGATTATTCGGGTCTTCGATTTCCAGACCGAGACGACCTCTGTCACGGAACTGGTAGAATGTAAATGCCTTGAACCAGTCGGCATTATCTTCATCGAGAATATCACAGAATTCCTGTACCATAGAGGCTTGGTCGTATGCGCCGGTGACATCGCCGTCAGCATTGAATTCTGACATAATCATTGGTTTTTCTTTTCCGCCGTTGAGTTCTCTAAATCTGCCGAAACTTGCTTTTGTCATTTCGTAAATATCGAGCACTTTGCTCCGGCTGTGAGAATTTCCGCCGTGTTCGGCGACATCGTAAGGCCAGCCCCAGTGGAGTGCCATATATTTATCAACAGACCATATATCAGCCGCAAGGAGTGTCTGTGCGAATTCTTCTTCCTTTTCGATTTTGCCGGTTTCGGGATTTTCCACACCGCCGATGCAGATAATTGTCTGCACATTGGGTGCATTTTCCTTAATAATTCTGGATGCCCTGACAAAGAAATCGGCCACTTCCTGATAGCTTGCACGCTTGTTGAAACTGAACCAGTTACCGGTAGCTTCGTGATTGATTCGCAGAAATACACGGCCGAATGTTCTTAAGTCCTGACCGATAGCGACAAGATGTTCATCTGAAACATGGGGGTCAATGGTAAGTGTCAGTGTGACATCCTGACCATGTGCACGGACTTCACGCATATAAGTGAACGGTTCGTCATCACGTGTGCCGTTGAGTCCGCCTTTATATGTGAAATAATCATCATAGGGAAAATCCCATGCAAACTTGACATCGGGACTGGCATGAACCACGCTGGCACGTCCCGGAAAGCCCTCATCCAGAGGGTAATAACAGTACATCAGGCTGATGCTTCTGTGAGGTCTGCCGAGCGTATGCAGAATATAATCCTGATTGACATATTCACCACGTTCGCTTCCGTCTCCGAGGTCAACGGCACACTGCGCCTGACCCATGTGTAACTGATATATTTTTTCCATACAATCACATTCCTTATCTGTTATTTTTAAGAAACTCATCATTCTCAATTAGTAATATTATACAGGATTTGACAGGAACTTGTCAATAGTTTTCTGAAATATTTTTACCACATAAATTCCTGTTCCGGAGCTTTTCTCATAAAAATTTCCGGCTGGCCGTCCTGTTTTTTCTGTTCTGTCTTTTGTCTGGATGCTTCATAATTCTGCATGAGTTCATAGCAGTACTGATAAAAACCGAACACATCCGAGAATGTATGTTTCACTTCATCGGTAAGCATTTCACTGCAAAGCTGATTTTTGTCTGTGATATTTTTCTGCGCAACAAGACTTTTCTTTCTGAAATACGGCAGAAGGATTTCATTTCTGCACGGTTTGGGACGCTTGTATTCCTCACCGGTGAGGGGGATGTGTTTCTGTTCGAGTCCGGAGACCAGATTCAGGAATTTTTCCGGAGATTCGGCAATCTGATTCCGGAAAAATTCCATAAATGCCGGCTGGGGGTCTGCAATCCGGAAACCGAATTTTGCGCCGTCCGGTGAAATCTCGAAAAACAAAGCCGGTGTCTGATTCCAGTAAACGGCTTGATGACGGATATAAATCCAGAACGTATCCCGATAATGCAGATATGGCGGAAAATTCACATCCCGATAGATACGTGCCGTTTTATGCATCATCTGATATTCTTTATAAGGCTGATATAATTCCTCACTCATTGCTTTCAGAGGTTCATAGACAGCATTCAGATAGATTTCCTTATGTGCCTCGAACCATTCTTTTTCGTTATGACTGCGGATTCCCGCAAGAAAATCCAGCATTTTTTCTGTAATATACTGCATTTGAAAAAATCTCCTTTTTTTCTGTATTATGCTTATTATAACATGAAAGATATAAATCTACAATCTCATTTTTTTCAAAAATCCACTTCACATTTATGTATTTTTTGTGAATTACACCAAAAACTGTTACAATTTATTGACACTCCTCCCAAATTATAGTATAATAATCTTGAAATTTTGAAACCGTAAAATAAACTTAAATTGGAGGTTTTTATGAATACATTAACTGGTGCTCGACTTCTGGGAATGCTGACTGCCGGAGCAGCTTCCTGTGTACTCATTTCCGGCGCACTGACTGCCTCAGCAGCAGAATATCACCGTCCTTCTGATTATATCTTCTATGATAACAACGGAAATGCTTACTGCAAAGAAGACAATCAGATAAAAACAGGCAAATTCAGCCTTGAACCCAATTATCTCCTCGGCGACACCGATGCCAACGGCATGGTAGACGGCATGGATGCCAAGGAAATTTTACAGGCTTCCGCATTTGCAGGCATCGGCGCACCTGCGGGAGATGAACTCGACAGCGAAACTTATGCCCTGCTGTTTGCCGATATTGATGGCAACGGTCAGGTGAATTCCGTAGATGCGGCACGTATTCTTTCCTACATCGCCGGCGAAGGCGCAAAACAAAACCCCAGACCGCTCGGATTCAATTACTATTATGCAGATGAAAACGGCTTCTTCCAGAAAGGACTTATCAAAGATTCCAAAACCGGCGAAACATATTATGCTGATGATAATTATCATCTTGTTTCCGGCTGGAAAACTATCGGCAATACACGCTATTATTTCAACAATGAATGCACTATGGCTACCGGTGTGACCGAAATTGACGGCAACCGTTATTATTTCAATGAAGACGGCATTTATCAGACAGGTCTTGTCACCGCATCGGATGGCAATACTTACTACCTGAACAGTGATGGCATTATGCAGTACGGTCAGCAGACTGTCAACGGCAAGGAATATTATTTCTCTACCGAAACCGGTGCGATGACTGTTTCTGTAACTGCCGGCTGGACTGTCAAGGACGGAAAGACTTATTATATCAACGAAAACGGTTCTGTTCAGACAGGCTGGCTCACCATTGACGGCAAAACCTATTATCTGGATGCTTCTACCGGCGAACGTCTCTCCGGATGGCAGAAGCTTATGCCGTCTGAAAATTCCCTTCCGGAAGGCTGGAAACCCGATTATAACAACAGCGATAACTGGACACAGGAAGACTGGAGCAGATACTATCAGTACATGGGCTGGGATTCCAATGGTCAGAGACTGGAAGCTTCCTATTATTATTTCTCGACAGAAGATTTCACCATGCAGACTGGCTGGCTGACACTTCCTGAAGGTAAATATTATCTGGATTCTGACGGAAGAAGACATACCGGCACGCTTGAACTTGACGGAAAAACTTATCAGTTTGATGAAAACGGCTTGCTGACCGTTCAGACAACAGTTGCAACAACTGCGACTACTGCATCCACAACGACAACTACCACGACTGTCAAGACCGAAGGGACAAGCACAACTGTTTCTTCTGTCAAGAGCAATTATGATATTCCGACAGATGTCAGAACAATGCTTGATAATGCAAAGCTCACCCCCGGTATCAGACATATTGATGTCAAAAATCGTCAGAACGGCCTGCCTTATACAACAGACCCCGACCTGAAAAACGGCATTACACTTTCAGATAAAGATTATGAAATCATCGAGAAGTTTGCTGCTGAACATTTTACTGATGATATGACATTGTCCGAGCGTCTTTATGTAACATGGTGGTGGATTCACTGCAATGTTGACTATGCGTATGCCGGCACAAAGTGGAATACTATTTCCGGTAAATCCTATGTAGATGCTATTTTCAATTACAAAATGGGTCAGTGTGTACAGTATAACGGCGCAATGGCTGCAGTACTGGCTTATTACGGCTTTGATGTCTATATGGTAAAAGGCTGGGTTTATCCGGAAACAAAATCCGGTCAGCATTACTGGACAGAAGTTATGATTGACGGAAAGAGATACTATGTCGAAACCGGCAACCGTGGAAAGAACGGCGACAAATGGCAGTATTTCTTCATTGATGCCGAAAAAGTAGACTATACGGCTACTACCTGATTTTACTTTTAAAAATACATCTGCTGTATGCAATGCATACAGCAGATTTTTTTATTATATCAGGCCGACAATCTTTTTCATAATCATAAGGGAATCTGTCGAATCCGGCACGCCATTGCCGTTCAGGTCAGAGGCTTTCACCTGCAATGCGGAAAGTTCTTCCTTTCCGAGTATTGCCTTATTGACGGTAATTGCATCCAGAATATCAACAGAACCATCCAGATTTGCATCTCCGAGAAGATAATCCGGTTCGGGTTCAGTTGCCGGTTCAGTGGTATCTTCGGCTGATGTGATGGCAATCTTCCCGTCATTCCACAGAACAGAACCGCTTTCCGCATAATTGGTATTTGTTCCGAAATTATACCAGACATGTGTTTTGGAAGCATCGGACGGCGATTCTGTCAGATACCGGATAGTATAGACATCTCCGGCCTGTGCATTTTCCGGAATCTTCACCAGAAGAAGCAGAATATTGGAAGTTTCATAATAATAAACCGATGTACTTGCCCAAGTCAGCCATGCATAATTTTCCGAACCGGGAATGCTGGCGCAGGACATATCCATCGAAACAGGTTCTCCGTAAAGGTCAGCATAACTGCTTCTTGTCACGACACTGAAACGACAGCGTTTATCCACATCAATGCCGAATTCCACTGCATTCAGATTGACATTCTGAGTCAGACGGATAAATATGGGCACTTCATAATCGGAATCCTGTAATTTTGTCAGGCTGACATCTGCTTCGTCAATAGATACTGTAATATCAAATTTTGCGGAAGCCTGCATCGGTACAAGCACGGCATTCAATGCGAGGACAGATGCAAGCAGAGTGATTTGTTTTTTCATGTCTGAATCTCCTTTTCTTTTTTGTTTCTTTTTTATTTTATCATAGATGACGGCAGATTGCAAGTAGTTTCAGTGATTTATTTTTTTCCAGCACAACTGCCGGAGATTTCTGAAAAAATATTGACAAACCCGACAAGCTGTGCTATAATATTCAAAGTATGTTATTTTTTTAACAAGACATGTTATTTTTTTAACAAAGGAGCTATGATTCATGAAATTAGAAAGTTTTAAAAGCATTTTTTCCAAAGCCGTCTTGTCAGGC
>JAFRMZ010000064.1 GCA_017430465.1 Oscillospiraceae bacterium | reverse complement strand
CATGCACGGATGTCATCTTCATGTGCGCCGTCAAATACAGGGGTCATGATATGCCAGCCCAGTGCTTTTGCACTCATGCCAAGATGCACTTCCAGTACCTGACCAATATTCATACGGGACGGTACGCCCAGAGGATTCAGCACAATATCAAGCGGTGTACCATCAGGGAGGAACGGCATGTCTTCTTCCGGAAGAATTCTGGAAACGACACCCTTGTTTCCGTGACGGCCGGCCATCTTGTCGCCGACAGAGATTTTACGCTTCTGTGCCAGATAGCAGCGGACTTTCATGTTGACACCTGTACCGAGTTCAGAAACTTCAGCATTTGTGTCATCATCGTTGATTTTTTCGCCTCTCTTGAAGGTCTTGACACCGATTACAATACCGCCTTCACCATGAGGCACTTTCAGAGAGTTATCACGGACTTCACGGGCTTTTTCACCGAAAATTGCACGGAGCAGACGTTCTTCGGCAGTAAGTTCCGTTTCGCCCTTCGGAGTTACCTTGCCGACCAGAATATCACCGGCAGTAACTTCCGCACCAATGCGGATGATACCATGTTCATCAAGATTTTTGAGGGCATCTTCACCAACGTTCGGAATATCACGGGTGATTTCTTCAGGCCCTAACTTGGTGTCACTGCATTCAAGTTCATATTCTTCGATATGAATCGAAGTAAAGACATCTTCACGGACAAGGCGTTCATTCAGGAGAACGGCATCTTCATAGTTATAGCCTTCCCAAGTCATGAAGCCGATAAGTGCGTTCTTGCCGAGAGCGATTTCGCCGTCTGCTGTAGCAGGACCATCAGCAAGCACCTGTCCTTTGCGGATGGTATCACCAACATTGACAATCGGACGCTGATTTACACAAGTGTCCTGATTGGAACGCTGGAATTTAATCATTTCATAGCTGTGCTCAATTTTGTTTTCATCCTGAATGACAATCTTGTCAGCAGATACGAATGTGACAACGCCGTCTGTTTCGGACAGAACACAGACACCAGAATCGACAGCGGCCTTGTATTCCATACCTGTACCGACAAAAGGACGTTCGGTTTTCAGAAGCGGAACGGCCTGACGCTGCATGTTTGCACCCATCAGAGCACGGTTCGCATCATCGTTTTCCAAGAAAGGAATCATTGCTGTCGCAACAGAAACTACCATTTTAGGAGATACGTCCATGTAGTCAATCTTGGAATTTTCAATTTCCAGAATCTTGTCACGATAACGTGCGGTAACTTTGGCACGGGCGAATTTTCCTTCTTCGGTAAGGGGTTCGTTTGCCTGTGCGACAATGAAGTTATCTTCAATATCAGCAGGCATATAGACAACTTCTTCGGTGACAATGCCTGTTGATTTGTCTACACGGCGGTAGGGAGCTTCGATAAAGCCGTATTCGTTGATTTTTGCAAAAGTTGCAAGATAGGAAATCAGACCGATGTTAGGACCTTCAGGAGTTTCAATCGGGCACATTCTGCCGTAGTGGGAATAATGAACGTCACGGACTTCAAATCCGGCACGGTCACGGGACAGACCGCCAGGGCCTAATGCGGAAAGACGGCGCTTATGTGTCAGTTCAGCAAGCGGATTGTTCTGGTCCATGAACTGAGACAGCGGAGAAGAACCGAAAAATTCCTTAATCTGAGAGGTAACAGGACGGATATTTACAAGTGCCTGCGGTGTGACTGCATCCATGTCCTGTGTCTGGAGATTCATACGTTCACGGATTCCACGTTCCATACGAGCCATACCAGAACGCATGGTGTTCTGAAGCAGTTCGCCGACACGGCGGATTCTTCTGTTGCCCAGATGGTCGATGTCATCTGTTGTGCCGACACCTTCGCAGAGATTCAGGAAGTAGCTGACAGATGCAAAAATATCATCCAGTGTGATGTGATTCGGAACAAGTTCTTCTGCACGCTTCTTGCAGACGGCCTTGAGAGAATCTGCATCTGTATTTTCAAGAATTTCATTCAGAACACGGATAGACACCTTTTCACGGATACCAATGTCTGCCGGGTCGAAATCAACATAGCCTGCAAGGTCAACCATACCGTTGCCGAGAACTTTGATTTCTTTTTCCACCATGCGGATAGAAGTCTGCCCCTGTTCGTTGGTATAGTACTGCTTGGATTCTACCGTCAGGAAGGCTTCAAAGATACCAGCCTGTTCAATAGCACATGCCTTTTCGTAGCTGAGAGTTTCGCCGGCTTCTGCAAGCACTTCGCCGGTGCGTTCGTCCACAATCGGACGGGAAACGACATGGCCGGAAAGACGGGAGGCACTGCCGAGCTTCTTGTTGTATTTATATCTGCCGAATTTGCAGAGGTCATAGCGTCTGGGGTCGAAGAACAACAAATCCAGATGCGCCTGAGCACTTTCAATTGTGGGAGGTTCGCCGGGACGGAGTTTCTTGTAGACTTCTACTAAGCCGTCCTCTACTGTCTTGGCGGTATCTTTTTCTAAGATAGTCTGGTATAATCTTTCATCATGACCAAACATTTCTTCGATAGATTCATCTGTTCCCAGACCAATGGCACGCAGGAATGTTGTCAGCGGAATTTTACGGTTCTTGTCAATGCGGACATAGACAATATCATTGGAATCCATTTCATATTCCAGCCATGCACCACGGTTCGGAATGATAGTGGACTTGAACAGTTCTTTACCAGTCTTGTCCTTTTCCATATCGTAGTATACACCGGGAGAACGAACTAACTGAGATACGATAACACGTTCTGCGCCGTTGATAACGAATGTACCGCTGTCAGTCATCAGCGGAAAATCACCCATGAAAATTTCGCTTTCCTTGACTTCGCCTGTCTCTTTGTTCCAGAGCTTGGCTGTGACACGAAGGGGAGAAGCATAAGTTGCCTGATGCTCTTTGGCTTTTGCAATCGTTTTGTACTTGAGATGGGCATCATCAAAACGATAATCCACAAACGTCAGAACCAGATTGCCGTTGTAGTCTGTTGCTGAAAAATCTTTGAAGACTTCCTTCAGTCCTTCCTCACGAAACCATTTATAAGAATTTTTCTGGATTTCGATAAGATTCGGCATATCCAGAACTTCCGGAATCTTTCCGAAGCTCATTCTGACATTTTTTCCGAGCTGTTTGGCAGTTACATTTACCATAGGCGGATACCTCCTTCAAAATCTTGCATTTTTATTCCGGAAAAACGCTTGACAAAACGCATAGAATATGCTATACTATTCTGCAAGTATGTAAAAAAACCGAAATAGTGCATTTTAAAATTATACTATATTTTAAAATATTTGTCAAGTCCTGTAACTAATTTCGTAAGAACAGACAAATTCCGGAATTTATTTTTATGAATTATCTACAAAACGCAGAAATTTTAAAAACAGACCCCAAAAATTTATTTTTTTCTGAAATTTTTTCAAAAAACACTTGACAAATTCCAAAAACAAGTGTATAATAAACAGGTATGCGGCGCATGTTTCATTTTGCGAGTATTTTTCCGCATATCCAAAACTGTAAAAAAGGAGGAAAACAGATGCCAACATTTAATCAGCTCGTGCGTAAGGGCAGAAAAGTTCAGCAGTCCAAGTCTACTGCACCTGCACTCCAGAAAGGCTACAACGCCAAGAAGAAGGTTCAGATTGACCAGAGTGCCCCCCAGAAAAGAGGCGTTTGCACTGTTGTAAAAACAACTACCCCGAAAAAGCCGAACTCTGCTATGCGTAAAATCGCCAGAGTAAAACTGACAAACGGTTATGAAGTAACTTCTTACATTCCGGGTATCGGTCACAACCTTCAGGAACACAGCGTTGTTCTGATTCGTGGCGGCCGTGTAAAGGACCTTCCTGGTGTACGTTACCATATTATCCGTGGTGCTCTCGATGCTCAGGGCGTAGCCAACAGAAATCAGGCTCGTTCCAAGTACGGCGCAAAGCGTCCGAAGGCAGGCAAGAAATAATTTTTCTTTCTGCTCATTTACTGATTGAATTATTAGTTTACCACAGGTTGCAATGTGGAGTTTTATATAGATTTTTATAAAACCTCGCTTGACCTGACGTGCCGGATTTTTCCGGACGAGTACCTATGAATTCATGAAAATCTGTGATGATATGCATCATCATGCCAATTAATGTGAAGGAGGGAAGCGAAATGCCAAGAAGAGGTAATGTCGCAAAACGTGATGTTCTGCTCGACCCTGTTTATAATTCCAAGCTTGTTACTCGTTTAATCAATAATGTAATGCTGGACGGTAAGAAGGGCGTTGCGCAGAAGATTGTTTATGGTGCGTTTGAAATTGTCGCTGAAAAAACAGGCAGAGACGCACTGGAGGTTTTTGAAGAAGCTATGGAAAATATTATGCCTCAGCTCGAAGTCAAGGCTCGCCGTCTCGGCGGTGCTACCTATCAGGTGCCGATGGAAGTTCGCCCTGAAAGAAAGCAGACTCTCGGACTTAGATGGATTACAAAATATTCCAGAGAGCGTAACGAAAAAACCATGAAAGAAAGACTCGCAGGAGAAATCCTTGATGCTCTGAACAATACAGGCGGTGCTGTCAAGAAGCGTGAGGACACTCACAAGATGGCAGAAGCAAACAAGGCGTTTGCTCACTATCGCTGGTAATTTTTCTGCGGTAAAGGAGGAAACGCTATTATGGCTAGAGATTGTACTCTGGAAAAAACCAGAAATATCGGCATCATGGCGCACATTGATGCCGGCAAGACGACCACCACAGAACGTATCCTGTTCTATACCGGTGTAAACCATAAAATCGGCGAAACCCATGACGGTGCGGCTACTATGGACTGGATGGCACAGGAGCAGGAAAGAGGTATTACTATCACTTCCGCTGCAACAACTGCTTACTGGGCTGGTCACAGAATTAATATTATTGATACCCCCGGACACGTTGACTTTACTGTTGAAGTAGAACGTTCTCTCCGTGTTCTGGACGGTTCTGTTACTGTACTCTGTGCTAAGGGCGGTGTTGAACCGCAGTCTGAAACTGTATGGAGACAGGCTGATAAATATCAGGTTCCGAGAATGGCTTATGTCAACAAGATGGACATTATGGGTGCGGATTTCTACAGAGTCGTACAGATGATGAAAGACCGTCTGCACTGCAATGCTGTTCCGATTCAGCTCCCTATCGGTGCTGAAGAAACTTTCAAGGGCATCATTGACCTTGTAGAAATGAAAGCCTACATGTATTATGATGACCTCGGAAAAGACATCCGTGTAGAAGAAATTCCGGATGATATGAAAGAAAAGGCTCAGGAATACCATGATTCCCTGATTGAGCATGTTGCTGAACAGGATGATGAACTCATGGAAAAATATTTTGCAGGTGAAGAACTCACAATTGATGAAATCAAAACCTGCATCAGAAAATCCTGCCTTGCTAATACAATGGTTCCTGTTACCTGCGGTACTTCTTATAAGAACAAGGGCGTTCAGAAGCTTCTGGATGCAATTGTAGATTATATGCCCTCTCCGCTGGATGTTCCGGCTATCAAGGGTACTAACCCTGAAACAGGCGAAGAAGAAGAAAGACCTTCTTCTGATAACGAACCGTTTGCAGCTCTTGCATTTAAGATTGCAACAGACCCGTTCGTTGGTAAGCTGACATTCTTCCGTGTATATTCCGGCGTTCTGGAAGCTGGTTCTGGTGTTCTGAACTCCACAAAGGACAAGCACGAAAGAATCGGCCGTATCGTGCAGATGCACGCAAATGCACGTAAGGAACTCGAAAAAGTATACTCCGGTGATATTGCTGCTGCAATCGGTCTGAAGCAGACCACTACCGGTGATACTCTCTGCGATGAAAATCATCCTATTATCCTCGAATCCATGGAATTCCCGGAACCGGTTATCAATCTGGCTATTGAGCCGAAGACAAAAGCCGGTCAGGAAAAGATGGGTGTTGCTCTGGCAAAACTTGCTGAAGAAGACCCGACTTTCAGAACATGGACAGACGAAGAAACTGGTCAGACCATTATCGCAGGTATGGGCGAACTGCATCTGGATATTATCGTAGACAGACTGCTCCGTGAATTCAAAGGAGAAGCTGATGTCGGTGCTCCGCAGGTATCCTACAAGGAAACTATCAAGGGCAATGCAGATGTAGACTATAAGTACAAGAAGCAGTCCGGTGGTTCTGGTCAGTACGGTCATGTTAAAATCCGTGTTGAGCCCAACGAATCCGGTAAGGGCTTCGAGTTCAAAAACTCTGTTGTCGGCGGTTCTGTTCCGAAGGAATACATCCCTGCTGTTGAAGCCGGTGTTAAGGGCGCAATGCAGGCTGGTGTACTGGCTGGCTATCAGGTAGTTGACGTAAAGGTAGAACTCTACGATGGTTCTTATCACGAAGTTGACTCCTCTGAAATGGCATTTAAGATTGCCGGTTCTATGGCATTCAAGGAAGCTATGCGCAAGGCTCAGCCGGCTCTGATGGAACCGATTATGAAAGTTTCTGTTATCGCTCCGGATGATTATCTGGGCAATATTATCGGTGACCTCAGCTCCCGCCGTGGTGAAATCCTCGGTCAGGAAACCCGTCCCGGTACAGTTCAGGTGGATGCACTTGTTCCACTCTCTGAAATGTTTGGTTATTCCAATAACCTGCGTTCCAATACTCAGGGTCGTGGTCAGTATTCTATGGAACCTCACAGCTATAAAGAAGTTCCGAAGAATATCGCTGAAACCATTATGAGCTCCAGAAACAAGGGCTGATTTGAAAAAATTCGGCGAATTGCATAAAATTGTGAGTATTTTTCTGGAAGGTAAATTTCCGGAAAATACTTGCAATTCTGTTCCGAATGTGTTATAATATAATTATCCTGCAACTGGTAACAGTTGAGATAATACAAAATTCTATGATTGATTAGAAGGAGGAAACTTCCAATGGCAAAACAAAAATTCGAGCGCAACAAGCCTCATGTAAACATTGGTACTATCGGTCACGTTGACCACGGTAAAACCACTCTGACTGCTGCCATCAAAAAGACTCTCGCTATGAAGGGTCAGGCTAAGTTTGAAGCTTATGACATGATTGATAAGGCACCTGAAGAAAGAGAACGTGGTATCACAATCAATACTGCTCACGTTGAATATGAAACAGATGCTCGTCACTATGCACACGTTGACTGCCCCGGCCAT
>JAFRMZ010000063.1 GCA_017430465.1 Oscillospiraceae bacterium | reverse complement strand
TATGAATCCTAATTTCGATACATCTCCCATAGAAGAAGAATGCGACCGCCGTCCCAATTCCAGAAATGCCGTCCCGATTAAAGTCAACAGAGTGTTCGACAGTTGCAGTGACCGTGACTGCATCTCGAATGTGCCTGTAATTCTCGATTCCGGTGAGCTTCCCTGCAATGTTCAGCTTGTCAAGAGCAAATGCGTGAGAGTGGCTGATGTCTGCATGAGAATCGAGCCTGTTCCGTTTAACAGAGGCTTCTATAATATTGATTTGACATTTACTTTCCGAGTCGAACTGCTGGCTTATACATGCGCCTGCGACCAGCCCAAACTTCTGCACGGCACGATTTATGCAAGCAAAAGCAGTATTCTCTACGGAAGTGAAGCCAATACCCAGACATTCTACAGCAACGGCGCACAAATCGGAAAAACAGATGAATGCTGTGAAGTTGTCAATCTGCCGACAGCGAACGTACAGGTTGTTTCGCCTCTGGCACTCGAAACCAAAATCGGAACGGTCTGCCGTCAGTGTGATTCCGGTCAGAAACCTGATAATCTGCCTCCGACCATGCGGACAGTTATCATGACGCTGGGGCTGTTCTCCGTGATTGAACTCACCAGACCCGTGACCGTCATGGTGCCTACTTTTGATTATACAATTCCCTCGAAGGAATGCAATGTCGATACCGAAACGCCCTGCGCTGTTTTCGACAAGATGCGTTTCCCGACCGAAGAATTTTCGCCCATGACTCTGAATGATACCTGTGATTCCCGTCCGGAAAACCGCCCCGGCTGTGAATGCGGTTCTTAACAATTCTGAAAACGATAACCCGAAAACAGTTTCGGCTGTTTTCGGGCTGATTTGATTTAGAATAAATATTTCAAATTCTGATTTATATTAATAATTATTATACAGGAAATCAAAAAATTTGTCAAGCAAATCTCCGGAAATTTTTCAGTTTTATCATTTTTGAACATCTGATGTGCTATAATAAATACAAATCGGAGAGATTAGAACTTGACTTTTTAGAATATTTGTGCTATACTGGAAAAGTCAGGAAAACCCTGTTCCGAAATTATGATACAGGAGTGTTGAACATGACCAAAAATCAGGCAGAAAAACGCATTCAGGAACTTTCCAAGCTTCTGGAGCAGTATAATTTTGAGTATTATGTGCAGGATAATCCCAGCGTGGAAGATTACGTCTATGACGGACTGATGCAGGAACTCCGCAGTCTGGAAACCGAATTTCCGGAACTGCTTTCCCCACAGTCACCCTCCCAGAGAGTCGGCGGAACGGCTTCCAATCAGTTTGAGAAAGTCAGCCATGCCGTGCAGATGCAGAGTTTGCAGGACGTGTTCGATTTTGAACAGGTCAGCGATTTTGTGACACGCTGTCACGAGGTCTTTCCCGAAGCAGAATTCAGTGTCGAGCCGAAAATTGACGGCTTATCCGTATCGCTGGAATATCGTGATAATAAATTCGTTCTGGGGTCAACCAGAGGAGACGGCTTCACCGGCGAAGATGTCACGGCAAATCTGAAAACTATCCGGACGATTCCGTTCAATCTGCATCTGGAAGAAAAACTTCCTCTGCTGGAAGTCCGTGGAGAAGTCTACATGCCAAAGGAACAGTTTCTGAAACTGGTCGCCCAGCAGGAGGAAAACGGTGAACAGCCGTTCAAAAATCCCAGAAATGCAGCAGCAGGCTCACTCCGGCAGAAATATTCCGAAATTACCGCAAAAAGAAAACTGGATATTTTTGTGTTCAATCTCCAGAGATGCGAGGGAAAAGAATTCGCTTCCCACAGCGAAACACTGGAATTTTTACAGAAAGCCGGCTTTCATATGATTCCAGACTGGAAAATCTGTCATGATTTTGAAGAAATCCGGAATGCTATCGAAGCAATCGGAAATTCCCGTCAGAATCTGCCGTATGATATTGACGGCGTGGTGATTAAAGTCAATAATCTGGAACAGAGAACATTATTCGGTGCAACTTCCAAAACGCCGAAATGGGCAATTGCCTATAAATTTCCGCCGGAGGAAAAAGAAACAACACTTCGGGAAATTGAAGTCAATGTCGGCCGAACCGGTGCGCTGACACCGGTTGCGGTGTTTGATACTGTCACGCTCGCCGGAACAAGCGTTTCCAGAGCCGTTCTGCATAATCAGGATTTTATTGCAGAGAAAAATATCTGCATCGGCGACAGAATTATCGTCCGGAAAGCCGGAGATATTATTCCGGAAGTCCTGAGAAGCGTTTCTCATGCAGAAAATGCCGTGCCCTATGTTCTGCCGGAATGCTGTCCAGTCTGCGGAGCAAAGGCAGTTCGGGATGAGGGAGAAAGTGTGCTCCGCTGTCCGAATATCGCATGTCCGGCACAGCTTCATAAACAGCTTGTGCATTTTGCCTCCAGAGATGCCATGAATATTGACGGTCTGGGAACAGCGATTATTAATCTGCTTCTGGAACAGAAACTTGTCAGCGACCCTGCGGATTTGTATTCCCTGACTGCTGAACAGCTCCTTTTACTGGAAGGCTTTCAGAAAAAATCCGCCGAAAATCTGGTGAATGCAATTGCCAAGTCGAAAACTGCACCGCTTGACAGAGTTATTTTCGCTCTCGGCATCCGGAATATCGGCCAGAAAGCCGGAAAATTATTATGTGACAAGTTCCTGACACTCGATGCACTGGAACGGGCCGAAAAGTCAGAGATTTCTGAAATCGAAGGCTTCTGCGACATCATGGCCGAAAATGTATATACGGCTCTGCATGATGAAGCGGTTCAGCATCTGCTGGAAAAACTGAAATCCGCAGGACTGACAATGCAGTATCAGAAACAGGAAGTTTCTGAAAATACGTTTTTCAGCGGAAAAATATTCGTTCTGACCGGAACGCTCGAAAAAATGAAACGCAGTGAAGCCAAGCAGAGAATTGAATCTGCCGGCGGAAAAGTTTCCGGTTCAGTCTCGAAAAAAACAGATTATGTTATCGCCGGAGAAGATGCCGGAAGCAAACTGACCAAAGCGCAGGAACTCGGCATCGGTATTCTGAGCGAAACGGAATTTCTGGAAAAATTATAAAAACAGATAATCAGGAAAATATTTTCTGACAAATGCCGGAACAGGGGCTTTGATTTCCTGTTCTTTCAGGTATTGCAGAAACGGAGCAGTTACCTCCCGAAACGTCAGCGACACGGCACAGAGACATTGTTTTGTTTCCGTGCCGGAATGGTCGCCGTATTTAGGGTCGCCCAGCAGAGGTGCGCCCATAAAGGCCAGATGTGCTCTTATCTGATGGGAACGGCCTGTCTGCAACCCGACAAGCACAAGCTGTTTCTGACCGTTCTGGGCAAGAACTTCATAATGTGTGATGATTTTCTGCCAAGAATTATCTTTCGGTACCGCCGAAATCTGTACATGATTGGTATGCTGATTTTTTTTCAGCCATGCGGTACAGGTTTTCTTTTTTTCCGGCAGAGGCCGGGAGGTAACCGCAAGATATTGCTTTTTTACCTGATGCTGACGGATGGCCTCGTTCATGGTGCGGAGTGCTTCAGCATTCTTGGAAGCGATGACAAGCCCTTCTGTATTGCGGTCAATCCGGTTGCAGAGGGCGGGTGCAAAACTCTGTTCCGTTTCGGGATGATATTCGCCTTTCTGTATCAGATAGGCCTGCACTTCGTCAATCAGAGAGGGAACATGATTCCGGCTTCCGGCGTGGGCATCCTGTCCGGCAGATTTATACAGAAATAAAAAATTCTCATCTTCACGGATAATATGCAGATGGTTCAAATCTGCATCCGGACGGATACTGACCGTGGCTTTCCGGACAAAGAATTCTTCTTTTGCATAAATCCGGATAGTATCGCCTTCCTGAAGTAGTTCACTGCCTTGACAGCGTTTGCCGTTATATCTCACATCTTTCTGACGAATCAGCTTATAAAGCATGTTTTTCGGCATGGACGGCATGAATTTGCAGAGAAATTTATCAAGTCTCTGGCCGGCATCGTTCCGGCTGACGGTAATCTGATGAAGCATGATTCTAAAAAATCCTTTCTGTTTTTGATATTTCTATTATAACATATTCCGGAATGTTTGAAAAGAGATTTTTGATTTTTTATTTCTGCACAGGAGTGACGACAGCTATGAAAAAAGAAAAGATGCAAAAACAGAATCTGCATGAAGGACATCGGGAACGGATGCGCAGAAAATGGATTGTCAGCAAAGGGGCTGGCTTCAGTCAGCATGAACTTCTGGAAATGCTTCTGTATTATACAATTCCCCGTGCCGATACAAACCAAATAGCACATCTTCTGATGAAGCAGTTTGATTCTCTGTATGCACTGCTGACACAAGGCGATTATTATACATTTACAAGTGTTCCGGGGATAGGCGAAAAAAGTGCAGTTCTGCTGTCCTTAATCGGAGAGATTTTAAAAAGCAGTACCGACTGCAAAAGGCGAAATTCTGAATTTCTGCGCAGTTATGAGGATTTCTGTCAGTATTTTCTGAAACAGCTTCAGCATCAACATGCAAGCGAAATCCTGATGACTGTTTTTCTATCGGATGCCATGCAGGTTGTCAGATGTGAAAAAATAGAAAGTGCTTTGCCCAATACGGCAAAAATCCATCTTCGCAAAATCGTAAAATGGGCCTTTCAGTCAAATTGTACCTCGGTGATTCTAGCGCATAATCACCCTGCCGGAGAAGCTCTGCCGTCCTATCAGGATATTGCAGAAACAAAACTGCTTCAGGAACGCCTGAAAATGCTGGAAATTGATTTGCTCGACCATGTCATTATCGGAAACGGAAAAGCGTATTCTATGAAAAAACATCATGATTTTTAGGAGGGATTCTGGTGGATTTCAAATTGCATTCACCCTATCAGCCGTCCGGCGACCAGCCGGAAGCCATCGCCAGACTGACAGAAGGCTTTCAGAACGGAAACAAGATGCAGACATTGTTAGGTGTGACCGGTTCAGGAAAGACCTTCACGATGGCGAATGTCATCGCCAAGCTGAACAAGCCGGCTCTGGTGCTGGCACATAACAAGATTCTGGCAGCACAGCTCTGTTCTGAACTGAAAGCTTTTTTTCCGGAAAATGCGGTAGAATATTTCGTCAGCTATTATGATTACTATCAGCCAGAAGCCTATGTCCCCAGTACAGATAGCTATATTGAAAAGGATTCTTCTGTCAATGAAGAAATTGACAAGCTCCGGCATTCCGCCACAACAGCCCTCGCTGAACGGAAAGACGTGATTATCGTTTCAAGTGTATCCTGCATCTATTCTCTGGGAAGTCCGGAAGAATACCGCAATATGACCGTCTCTGTCCGTGTCGGCATGGAGAAAAGCCTTTCTGATTTGATTCAGGAACTTGTCAGAATCCAGTATGAACGCAATGATGTTGATTTCACAAGAAACAGATTCCGTGTCCGTGGAGATGTGCTGGAAATTTTTCCGGCATCTTCGACAGATACCGCTGTCCGTGTGGAATTT
This sequence comes from Oscillospiraceae bacterium, assembly GCA_017430465.1. GTDB lineage: Bacteria > Bacillota > Clostridia > Oscillospirales > Ruminococcaceae > UBA3855. The sequence goes on along the minus strand of JAFRMZ010000063.1, from coordinate 3,635 downwards.
TTCGGGGATGAAATCGACAGAATCAGCGAAATTGATGTCCTCACCGGAAACGTGAAAGCCAGATTACAGCATTCAGCCATTTTTCCGGCATCCCACTATGTCTACAGCCGTGACAAGACCGAAAAGGCAATTTCTGAAATTCAGCAGGAATTACAGGAGCGTGTTGCATGGTTTACCGAAAATCATAAACTGATTGAGGCGCAGAGAATCGCCCAGAGAACTAATTATGATATGGAAATGCTACAGGAAGTCGGATTCTGTTCAGGTATCGAGAACTATTCCAGAGTGCTCGCCGGCCGGCCGGCCGGAAGTGTGCCGTATACACTGTTAGACCACTTTCCGGAAGATTTTCTGCTGATTGTGGATGAAAGTCATGTCACAATTCCGCAGGTCAGAGCCATGAGCGCAGGCGACCGTGCAAGGAAACAAACGCTTGTCGATTACGGTTTCCGCCTGCCGAGCGCATTCGATAACAGACCGCTTGTATTTTCAGAATTTGAAAGTCATATCCGGCAGGCTCTGTTCGTCAGTGCTACCCCCGGCGAATATGAACACGAACATTCGGCGCAGATTGTCGAACAGGTTATCCGTCCGACAGGACTCGTTGACCCCGAAATCAGCGTCCGGCCGATTGAAGGACAGATGGATGATTTGCTTTCCGAAATCCGCACCCGTGCCGAAAATAATGAACGTGTCCTCGTCACAACCCTGACTAAAAATATGGCCGAAAATTTAACAAAATATCTCGAAAGCATGGGCACACGTGTGCGCTATCTGCATCATGATATTGACACTATCAAGCGCATGGAGATTATCAGAGATTTAAGAACCGGCGAATTTGATGTACTTGTCGGCATCAATCTGCTCCGTGAAGGGCTTGACATTCCGGAAGTCTCTCTTGTAGCAATTCTGGATGCCGATAAAGAAGGCTTCCTGAGAAGCGAAACTTCTTTGATTCAGACCATCGGCAGAGCTGCCCGAAATGCAGAAGGCAAGGTTATCATGTATGCTGATAATGTGACCGGCTCGATGGAACGTGCTATCAGAGAAACCAACCGCAGACGGGAAATTCAGATAGCTTATAATCAGAAATACGGCATTATTCCGCAGACTATCAAGAAAGATATTCATGAAATTATCGAAATTTCCAGCAAGGAAACTGTCGAAGACAAAATCAGCCGGAAAAAGCTTTCCAAACAGGAACGTCAGGAATTAATCCAGAATCTTACCGCCCAGATGAAAGAAGCTGCTAAAATGCTCGAATTTGAACATGCTGCTTTTCTGCGTGATGAAATCGCCAAGCTGAAAGGAGAAAATTCATGAGACGAAAAGACCGTGAAGTTACAGATTTCAATATCATGATAAGTATTATTGATGAATGCGATATTATCCGAATCGGACTCGCTGACGGGGATTTTCCGTATATCGTGCCGTTGAATTTCGCCTATACAGCGAATGAAAATCAGCAGATAAAATTCTATATCCATGGTGCAATGGCCGGCAGAAAATACGAACTGATGCAGAAAAATCTGAAATGCTCTTTTGAACTCGATATTCCGTTAGAGATGGACTGCATCTATGACAAGAAAGATGTCACCATGAGATATAAATCTGTCATGGGGACAGCGGAAATCCGCTTTCTGGATGATGAGGAAAAACAATCTGCTATTGATGATATTATCATGAACCGCTATGATGAAACCAGAAATTTTGAATATAATAAATCTGTCGTCAAGCATACCGCCGTTGCAGAACTGACCGTCATTGACTGGACAGCGAAAATCAATCCTATCAAAGGGGGCGCAGACTGATGATTTGTCCGAAATGCGGAAAAACTATGACATTGGGGAAACTCTGGTCATTCTACGGCTATGGCTATAAAGGCGGAGGCGTTCCTTATTGGGCTGAAAAAAGCTATTTCACAAAAGCGACTTTCCCGAACGGAAAAGATGCTGAAAAAAAGGGCGTTGGTTTCTTGATTTCAAATCCGAATGAAATGATTGATGTCGCTTATAGCAATCTGCCGGATGCTTATGCATGTAAAGAATGCAAGGTCATTCTGCTGGAATGCGATAATTAAAAAACAATAAGGGGTTATTGATTTATGAAAAATGAAATTGTCATCAAGGGCGCAAGAGCGCATAATCTGAAAAATATTGATGTGACCATTCCAAGAGACAAATTTGTCGTCATGACAGGGTTATCCGGTTCGGGAAAGTCCTCGCTTGCGTTTGATACCATCTATGCGGACGGTCAGCGCAGATATGTCGAAAGTTTATCTTCTTATGCAAGACAGTTTCTCGGTCAGATGGAAAAACCGGATGTTGACAGTATCGAGGGCTTGTCGCCGGCGATTTCCATCGACCAGAAAACCACTTCCAAAAATCCACGCTCGACAGTCGGAACAGTCACGGAAATTTATGATTATCTGAGATTGTTATATGCCCGAATCGGCATTCCACACTGTCCGGTATGCGGAAGGGAAATTTCTCAGCAGTCGATTGATGAAATCGTTGACCAGATTCTTTCTCTGCCGGAAGGCACAAAAATTCAGCTTCTTGCACCTATCGTGAGAGGCAAAAAAGGACAGTATGCTAAAGAACTCGAACGTGCCAGAAAAAGCGGATACGTCCGTGTAAGAATTGATAATATTATTTATGATTTGTCCGAAGAAATTAAATTAGACAAGAATATCAAGCATACTATTGAAATAGTCGTTGACAGATTAATCATCAAAGACGGCATTATGTCCAGACTGACGGACAGTCTCGAAACAACAGCCTCTCTGACAGGAGGCATTATTCATGTCGATGTTGTCGGCGGTGAAATGATGAGCTTTTCGCAGAACTATGCTTGTCCGGAACATAATATCAGCATGGAGGAACTCACGCCGAGAATGTTCTCATTCAATAACCCTTACGGAGCTTGTGAAAAATGTTCCGGTCTGGGAATGTTCCAGAGAATCGACCCTGATTTGATTGTTCCGAATCCGGAACTTAGCATTCTGGGCGGAGCAATTCACGCATCAGGCTGGAACCATCTGGAAGAAGGCTCTATTGCAATGATGTATTATCAGGCGTTAGCCGAGAAATATCAGATTTCGCTGAATACGCCTTTTGCAGATTTGCCGGAGGAGGTTGTTCATGCGTTCCTGTACGGCACAAACGGCGAAAAGCTTCTCTTAAAGCGCAGTAAAGACTTAGGAGGCGGAGAGTATTACGCACCGTTTGAAGGCGTTATCACAAATCTGGAAAGACGCTATCAGGAAACAAACAGTGTCTATGCCAAAGCCGATTTAGAAGACTATATGGGCGAAGTCATCTGTAAATCCTGCAAAGGGGCAAGGCTCAAGCCGGAAATCTTAGCCGTGACAGTCGGCGGTCTGAATATTTATGAATTCACGCAGATGCCTGTTAAAAAAGCTCTGGAATTTCTGAAAAATCTGAAACTGACCGAACATGAAAATTTCATTGCAGAACGGATTATCAAAGAAATCGGGGACAGATTAGGATTTCTGTCAAGCGTGGGACTGGAATATCTGACCCTGTCACGTTCTTCCGGAACGCTTTCCGGCGGAGAAAGCCAGCGTATCCGGCTCGCAACCCAGATAGGTTCTTCTTTGATGGGGGTGCTGT
>JAFRMZ010000062.1 GCA_017430465.1 Oscillospiraceae bacterium | reverse complement strand
TCCTTGACAGCATCCATTTCCGTCATAACTGCTTCTGCTCCGCCGGACTTGTAGGCATTCTCGACACGCTTCTGATATTCTTCAGCAAGTGCCTTGATTTCTTCCTTGTCTTCGGATTTCAGCAGATTTCCGTCACTGTCGTGCAAGTCGAAAGAAATATACTGCGCACGGATATTATTATCAATATAATACTGACGGAGTTCGTCATCTGTTACGCCTTCTTCACCGCCGACAGCATAATAATAATCAAAAATCTGTTCGCTCTTGTAGCTGGATGTCATGACTTTCCGGAAAGATTCTTCGCTGATGCCGTTTTCGGTCATGGATTCTTCATAGCTTGCCCAGTAATAATCCATCATGCTGTCGATATTATTTTTGGTATCCGCATCTAGGGTAAGGCCGAGTTCATCGAATTTCTTTTCGGTTGTAACAAAATCGGTGCAGAATTCTACCGCCTTGTCTTCGCACCATGTCCGGACATCTTTTCCCTCCAGAACAGATGCTTTTACTGCTTTGACATCTGTTGTGTCCAAATCGGGATTTTCTTCGGCAAGCTGGGAAAGTGCTGAACTATAGGCGGAATTCAGATAATATAAATACACACCTGCCGGAACGGTGTAATCTCCGATAGTCATTGCAGTAGTGGTATTTTTACAGCCGGTGCAGACAGCAACAAGGCTGAGTGCCGTCAGACCGGCTGTAATTCGTTTCAAAAGTGACATTTCACATAACCTCCGATAAATTTTCAGTCTTTTTTTATTATACTACAGAATCGGGAATAAGTCCATAGCTTTTTCAGATTTTTTTCTAAATTTCACATAATTTTCAGAATCCGCTTGCAATTGTTTGGAAGATATGATATAATAAATTCATATTTGATTCTGAAAGGCGGTTATTTCTATGAAAACAGCATTGATTACAGGCGCAACATCGGGTATCGGCATGGAGATGGCAGTATATCTGCATCATCACGGCTGGGAGCTGGTGCTTTCCGGCAGAAATGAAAAAATGCTCCGGAAGATGGCGAAAAAATTCGGCGCAAATACAAAATATCTGGCTCTGGATTTGTCAGAGCGTGGTTCAGCGGAAAAACTATATCAGTTCTGCAAGGGGACAAGAATTGATTTCTTAATCAATAATGCCGGATTCGGCGTGTTCGGGGAATTTACCGAAACTGACCTCGATACCGAACTGCAATTGATTGATGTCAATATCAGAGCCGTGCATATTCTGACGAAATTATTCCTGAAGGATTTCGTCAAGCGAAACAGCGGAATCATCCTGAATGTGGCATCCAGTGCGGGATTTCTGTCAGGGCCGTTGCTGTCCAGTTATTATGCATCGAAGAATTATGTTGTCCGGCTTTCCACGGCAATTCGTGAAGAACTCCGCCGGAAGGGTTCTGATGTGCAGATTAGTGTCCTCTGCCCCGGTCCTGTCGATACCAATTTCAACAACCGTGCAGGCGTGACATTCTCCGCAAAGCCGGTTTCTGCGAAATATGTTGCAAGATACGCTCTCGAAGGCACATTCGCCGGAAAAGGCATTCTGATTCCTACGCTCGGCATGAAGCTGGGGATTATCGCTTCTAAATTCGTTCCGGAAGAAATCGCTGTCCGGTTCGTTTATGAACTCCAGAAACGGAAAGAATCTGTATGAAATTAAATAAAGAACAGTTTGCAGAATTGTTCATGCAGGAATTTCCCGAACAGAAAGAAAAGGCTCTTGAAGATATAGAATTTTTCGGCGAGGTGCTCGGTCATGTGTTCTATACAAATATGCTGTTTCATGAGCCGGATTTACGGGAACTTCTCAAAGAAAATCAGAATCCGGAGCTTATCCGGAAATATTGCCGATTCATCGAGCGCATGTGGCTTGACGGCGATGAGGCTGTTATCAATATCGTGGATGTTTCGCTTCTGGAAGATTTATCAGATGATGAAGTATGCTGGTTTCATTTCGGAAAGTATATTTCTAATGATTTTATCAGATATATCAATACCGAAGTCATTCCGAATAATATCCTGATGACACAAGTGCCACATCTGCCGTATCTCAGGCGGAATCAGCGCATTTCAGGCGAACCGTGAAAGTCGTTCCCTTTTTCGGAATACTGCTGACAAAAATGCTCCCTCCCGTGATGTCAATCACACGCTTGACAAGGGCTAATCCCAGACCGTTTCCCTGTACGGAATGGGAAGTATCTCCCTGATAGAACTTTTCAAAAATATGCTGACAGGCTTCGGGAGAAATTCCGCATCCCGTATCAGCAATTTCCACAACGGCGGAATCTTTGTCCCTCCTAAGCGTCAGGGAGACAGTTCCGCCGTTTTCTGTAAATTTCATCGCATTCGAAAACAAGTTATTCCAGACAAGGCTTAACAATTCTTCATCGGCATGGATAATAATATCATCATCTAGATTCGTTTCGATTTGAATTTCTTTCTGTTCCCATAAGTCCTCGAAGGCTAACAGGCATTCACAAAGCTGTTCACTCAGATGATAATTTTTCTTTTCAGGATAAATCTGCTGATTTTCGAGCTTGTTCAGTTTCAGAATATTTGTGATTAGCTCCGTCAGCCGTTTGGATGCCTGCGTGATGGATTTTGCATATTCGATTCTCTGTTCGTCAGAGAGTTCCGAACTCTGGAGCATCGTACTGTAATTCTGAATCACGGCGAGCGGAGTCTTGATTTCATGCGATACATTCGAGATGAAATCTGTTTTCAGCGTTTCCACGCTGGAAAGTTCTTTTGTCATCTGGTTTAACTGCCGGATAATCGGATTGAATTCGTTATAGCCGGTGACGGATTTGATTTCCGGAATCGTGATGGTAAAATCGCCCTTCGTGATTTTATCGAGACTGTCAGTAATCTGCTCAACAGGCTTATCAATCGTAATTTTCCGCCGGATGCCGTCCGACAGCCAGAAGATGAATGTCAGAAACAGCGTGTTTCCTAAGATATAATACCAGTTATGCTTAATATCATTCATATCAAATTTCATGGTGCTTAACAGTAAAATAAATGAACATGTCACCGTGAACGATACCAGCAGAAAGAAAATCCAGAACCGTTTCAGATTCCAGCTTTTGAGCTGTTCTTTGGTGAGAATCGGGGTCATTTCAGCACCGCCTTGTATCCCAGCCCGTGAACTGTCACAATCTCAAAATCCGGACAGGATGAAAATTTATCCCGCAGTTTTGTAATATAGACATCGACCGCACGAAGACTCGAACTGCTCTCGAAATCCCAGAATTCATCCATTAACTGCGAACGGGTGAATGTCTTCTTCGGATAGGATAACAGCTTGAATAATAAATTAAATTCCCGTGCGGTAAGAGGAATTTCTTCGCCGTCAAGAACAGCCGTTCTCTCATCGGAATCGAGCGTCAGCGTTCCGATGGTTAATTTCTTTTCGCTGGCGATTCTGGCTCGGCGGAGCAGTGCGCCGATTTTCAGAACCAGTTCTTCCAAATCCACGGGCTTGACAAGATAATCATCAATGCCAATGCGATAGCCCTTTTTCTTGGACAGAAAATCATCTTTTGCAGTCATGAACAAAATTGGAATCTCCTGATTCTGTTCCCGTACAGTCTGCGCAAATGCAAAGCCATCAATATCGGGCATCATAATATCAGAAATAATCAAATCAAATAAATTATTATACATGATATTATAAGCATCATTGGCATTCAGACAGCCGGTTGTTTCGTATCCGTTGTTATTCAGATAGGTGCAGACGGTTTTGTTCAGGTCTTTGTCGTCCTCGACAAGCAGAATTTTAAACATGGCAAAATTACCCCTTTCCGGTCAGTTTTCTGATTTCATCATAGCATATTCCGGCAGGAAAGTCAAGATTTTCGGCGCAGGATTAATATTTCAGAAACATTCGCAGTTGACAAATTTCCAGAAACAGATTATAATCATAAATAGCGAATGAAAAAATCAGGAAGGTGAATTCATGAAGAAAATCATATCCATATTGTTTCCAGTGCTGATTCTGGTGATGCAGTGCGCCGGAATGCCGGTTCATGCCGAAGATGTTTCCGGCTATATTCAGGAGATAATTGCATACAAATCGGGAGGGGATTCCATTCAGAACTGGATTGACGGCAGTCTGACCGAAAATGCAGGTATTACTTCTGAATGGTATATTCTGGCACTGAGCCAAAGCGGAAACTATGATTTTTCGTCTTACCGGAACGCTTTGCAGAATTATCTTGATAATACAGAAATTTATTCGGCATCCTCACGGCTGAAATATGCCCTTGCGCTGGCATCGACCGGAACGGATTCGCCCTATATCGAAGAAGCTCTCGAAAATTCGATAGGTCAGCAGGGGATTATGAGCTGGATTTACGGCCTGCATCTGCTGAATAACGGCTATGTCTGCGAAAGCTGTTCGGCAGAAGATGCCGTGAATCAGTTGCTGTCCATGCAGTTGGAAGACGGAGGCTGGGCAATTATGGGCACTGCCGGCGATATTGATGTCACCGCTATGACGGTTCAGGCACTTGCGGTGCATTACTGGGGAAACGATGCTGTCAGAGAGGCTTGTGACCGTGCACTCGATTTTCTTTCCGAACATCAGCTTTCTTACGGAGGGTATCAGAGTTTCGGAACAGAGAATCTCGAAAGTACTGCACAGGTGGTGACAGCGTTATCCGCACTCGGCATGGATGCCTTTTCCGATGAGAGATTCATCAAAGACGGCGCATCGCTCCTGACGGGAATGCTCGATTTCCGTCAGCCGGACGGAAGTTTCGGCCATACCCGTGACGGCGGATTCAACGAAACAGCTACAATTCAGGCGTTCTATACCTTCATTGCCTATCAGAGAATGCAGAACGGTCAAAGTTCGCTGTATCTTCTCGACAACATCGGGACAGAACCCCTTCCGGAAGAACCCGTTCTTTCCGAACCGGAAGAACAAATTCCGGAAGAAATTCAGAATCCTGAAATTCCGGATGCTCCGGAAACAACAGTCATCAGCACTACAGAAACCGCCGTTATCCGGACGGAAAACAGCACCATGACGGAAACAAGCGCATCATCCGAAACAGAAACCGAATCGGCACAGGCGGAGACAAGCACATCTGTTTCCGGAACATCCGCATCAGGAACAAGTATTCACAGCACAGTCATGACCGAAACTTCCGCCCTTATGACGGAGTGTCTCACAGAAACACGGCATTCAGAAATATCAGAAATTCCTGATATTTCTGGTATTGCAGAGACTTCTGATAATTTCCCCCGCTGGAAAAAAATCGCTTTTGCTGTCATCATCGGGACGGGACTGCTGATGGCTGTTATCTTCTGGATTATCAGAAAAAGAAGCTGGAAAAATTATCTTGTTATCGGCATTCTGATGCTGACAGCTTCCGGAATCGTCTGGTTTATCAGAATCCAGACACCGGAAGAATATTATCATCAAAGTCCGGTGCAGAAAGAAAATGCCGTTGGTTCGGTAACTATCACAATCCGGTGCGATACGCTCGCCGGAAAATTCGAGTCGGAATATATTCCCGAAAACGGCATTATTCTCGATGTGACAGAAATTCCGATTCAGGAGGGTGACACTGTTTATCAGATTCTGACCGAAACGGCGCAGGCCTGCGGAATTCAGGTCGAACACGGCAGTAATTACTATATCTCCGGTATTCAGTATCTTTATGAAATGCAGTACGGTGATTTATCCGGCTGGATGTATCGGGTCAATGGGGAACTGCCTTCTGTAGGATGCGGTGAATATCTTCTGCATGACGGCGATGTTATCGAATGGCTCTATACTTGCGAAATCGGAAATGATTTAAATTAGGAGAAATCAGCATGATTGTAATTCAGAACAGAACGTTCCGGAATGTACTCCGGTGGGGGATACCGTTTTTCTGTATTCCACTAGTGACGTTTATCGGCTCATGGATTCTGAAAGGAAAATATTATCTGCCGGTGGCGATGCTGGGAGCAGTGCTGTCATTTTTGCTGTTTGTCGCCGGATTCGAGAAGAAACGCACCGGCACAAGAAGGCTTGTGATTGTCTCCGTCATGACAGCATTCTGTTTTATCGGAAGATTTCTGCCGTTTCTGAAACCGATGATTGCCATCACGGTTATCACGGCGATATATCTGGGGAGTGAATCGGGATTCCTGACCGGTGCGCTGTCGGCATTGCTGTCGAATTTCTATTTCGGGCAAGGGCCTTGGACAATCTTCCAGATGATGACATGGGGAATGATTGGCTGTCTGGCGGGCATCTTGGCCGAACCTCTCAAACGGAACAGAATTCTGCTTCTGAGCTACGGAATAATTTCAGGGATTTTATATTCATTTTCTATGGATATATGGACAGTGCTCTGGTATGCCGGAGAATTCGACTGGACGTTATACCGTTCTGCGCTGGTGACGGCGATACCGTACACAATTTCTTATATTTTATCGAATCTGGTATTTCTGACGCTTCTGCAAAAGCCGTTCGGCGAAAAGCTGGAGCGCATTAGAATCAAATATGGCATTTAGGAGGAATCTTATTATGAAAAAATTAATCAGAATATGTCTCATGTGCAGTCTTCTTCTGCTTACTGCCTGCAATCAGCAGGAAGAAAATCCCGTTCCGGCAGAGCAGTCTGCGGAAAGTACATCCGCCGTGACGGAAACAAAATCAGAATCCGAATCAGAAACAGAATCTGGACAGGAAGCTTTCCAGAATGAAATTAAGGATAGTATTATCACGCAGGAAACCGTTGCAGAAATCATTATTCCGTCTGATGATATTGTCTTGGCATTGGAAACCAGTGCAGTTAACATGACATTACCGCCGGAAGTGACTTCTTCTCTGGAATCGGATGTCAGGGAAACAATTCCGGAAACCATGCAGGAAGAAATTTCTGCACCAGAGGAAACTTCTGCTGAAACAGAACATGTCACGGAAAAAACAGACTCATCAAATAATGCGTTTTCAGGAACATTATGGGCAGGTACGGAGGAAAACGGCTCTGTCAGAGGCATGATATTCAACAGTGAAACACTCACTGTACTCAGTACAGATGCGGACGGTGCTCTTGTCCGGACAGAGTATGAATGGTCTGCGGATACAGGGTATCTGTATCTTATCAAGGACGGCGCAGTTGCTTCAGTCAACGGCTGGACACGCTCGGAAGACAACACCCAGTTGATACTTACCAATAGAGAAAATGATACAGTCATAACTTTCTATGCTGTGGACGGAACTTCCGAAGAAGAAGTGATTGCTGTCATGGATGCCCTCGTCCTCATGCAGTAAAGCACAGCAGAACAAAAGAGAGAATTATCAGATAAAAAGGAGAAAATCAACATGGTATATGTTACAGGAGACATGCACGGTGAATGGGAACGCTTTAAAGACAAATCCCTGCGCCGGCTCAAAAAAGGCGATACGCTCATGATTTGCGGAGATTTCGGCTTTATCTGGGATGACAGCAAGAAAGAAAAACAAGTCCTCAGAAAAATGACGGAACTGCCTTTTACAATCGCATTTCTGGATGGCTGTCACGAAAATTTCGATTTGCTGGAACGCTATCCGGAAGAACTCTGGAATGGCGGAAAAATTCATAGAATCGCCCCGAATATCGTGCATCTGAAACGTGCCCAGATATTCGAGATTGAAAACCGGACGTTTTTTGTCTTTGGAGGCGGACATAGTCAGGATTATGAATACCGTACTACAGAAACTTGGTGGAAACAGGAACGGCCTTCCCATAAAGAAGTAACCGAAGCTGTCGCCAATCTGCAAAAATATCACAACAAAGTCGATTATGTCCTGACACATGAACCGCCCGGCTCGCTGAAAGACTGCCTTGGCGTGGATGTCGCCCAGCGACTCGAAATCCATACGTTTTTTGAAGATATGGTGAAAGCCTGCCACTATCGGAAATGGTTTTTCGGGAAATGTCATATTGATAAATATATTCCCGTGAAATTTTTTGCCGTGTTTGCGCAGGTGCTTCCGGTCACTGTCCGTGATACGGATTTGTAAACAGCCTGTTTACCGCCGGCATGTGCCGGCGGTGAAATCATTTTGTCATAATTGTTTCTGTCCTGACAGCGTTTTGATACCAATGTTTGCCTTGACTTCTGGTATGGAACATGCTATAATAGTAAGGATAAAACAGGCATAATTGCCGGTATTTTACGAATCAGGAGGAATGAGATGAAAAAATGTATGCTTCTCCTGCTGACAGTTCTGTTTCTTCCTGTCTGGACTGCCTGTGCGCAGGAAACACAAGGCCTTTCCTATCTGGAAGCCGTCAGCAGTGATGCGCCGTCCGGAATCGAAAATAGTTATGTTTCACTGAAACAAAAATTTCCGGAACTTTATCAGCAGTTATGGTTTACTGTCGATGTGCCGGAAAGTCTGGAACTTTACGATAATGGCAAAACAGACGGCGTTGTCCGCTTTGCCGACCCGTCCGGAAAAAATCTGCTCACGCTGGAAACCAGATTCAAAGAACAGCCGGAACGCTATTATCAGCAATATCTGCATACTGTCTGCGCAAATCTGTCAGAACTCGGCAGTTTTCACGAATATGACGAAACATTTTCCGTCAACGGCTATTCGGCAAGAAGACTGGACGTAAAACAGAATGCCGGCTCGGAAACAAGATTAATCAGCTATTGGTTTCTTGCTGTCGAAGAAGCACCCGATACAGCAAAATATTATCATCAAAGCGGTGTGTGTGTGATTGCAGTCGAATCCACTGCCGAAAATATTGAAGCTATGCTCAGAATTCCGGATACGTTCCGGATGCGGGAGAATGAAACATGAAAGACAGAAAAAATCCTATCATCATCGGAATCGTTCTGACAGTGGCCTGTCTGCTTCTGACCGGCATGATTTTTGTCAGCTATGACAGAACCTATCATTATCAGGTAACGGATGTTTCCCAGACAAGCCGTTATACAGGAGATGTCAGCGGAGATTTCCGCATTGACTGGAACGATGTCACTGCTTTGCAGAATCTCTGCGGAAAACAGGATGTCACACAATGGGATTTGGAATGCGCTGACCTGAATCAGGACGGATGCATCAGCCGTGAAGATACGGCTTTGCTGTTGCGGTATCTGTCAGTCAGCGATGCTTGGACACTGCGGGGGATAGATGCCTACTGCAAAGCGTTCCGGAACGGTCAGGGGTGATGCTATGAAAAATTACAGAAAATTATCTGTTCTGATGCTGGTTTGTCTTCTCTCTGCCGGATGCAGTCAGCAAAGCAGTGCAGAATCTTATCAGACACATAGTCTTGAAAATACTGTCGATGCTTCCTATCTGCTCAGTACAGAAGAAATTGTCCGTGAAACAGAAGATTTATCTTCCAAGTATGATTATGATACTAAAGTCACGGACAGTGACGGCAATATTCTTTCGGAACTTCAGAACGGCAAATGGCATGTTTCAGAAAACGGCGAAATGATTTACGGCCTGATTTCCGAAATTACCAATAACGGCATTATTGCTCCGAATATGAGCTATGCTGTCGATTTGGATACAGAACTGACAGAAGACTGTCTGGAAATTCTGCGGGACAATGCACTTGACGGCTGTATCATCGTCAGCGATATGTACGGTAAAATTCAGGCCATCGCTGATTATACCAGTACAGAAGAATATTATGCTGACGGCATATTCAAGCTCAGTGCTGACCATGACGATTTTGATTTGCTTCTTGAAACGGATGAATCCGGAGAAAATTACATTCTGCATCATGCATCGGGCGCAGAAGATGAAATCATTCCGGCAGAAGATATGTATATCGGCCATACTGGAAGAACCTATCATTCTGACGGAGTATATTTCGGCAGTACGGCAAAACTGATGTCAAGCATTGTTCTGCTGGATACTGGCATGAGCTTTACGGAAACTTCTTATTATGACAACGGTATTATCAATTACGGCTATCACAAAAATATTTTGAATCATAACTATCCTGACAGCATGTATCCGGTGTATCATAATATGAGAACCTCGCTGATTAATTCTTATAATACGTTTTTTGCATCCGGCTATGCCGGCATTCTGCAAGGCGGAGGATACTATCAGGAGTTCGGCCTTCGCTGGGAAGAAGGCTTTGAAAAAATCAACGGCGAAAACGGATTCCGGACAATCTGCAAAATTATGAACAAATATTTCGGATTCAACGAGTTCGGCTCACAGAATGCCGGATATACCTATCCGTGCGACTGGATGGAACTGCGTCAGCCGTCCCTGAAAACTATCGACACTGCCAGAGACAATCCGAAAGAACGGGAATTCCTGATTGCCAGAATGGCTATCGGCATGTGCAGTGACGGACAGATTATTGACGGCGAACCCACCGGAAATTATTTTGATGCTTCTCCGCTGTTTCTGAACGCTGTCACCAGTGCAGTCGCAACCGGCGATATGTACCGGCTGTATCTCAAAAGCGGTGCGCAGGCAGTCAGGCTCAAAGATATGGAGTATAATCATTCCGAACTTGCAGAATCTTCCGAAGAACCCGAAACATTTGAGGATTTCACCGGAACGCAGATTCAGACAATTCCGCTGGCCTATCGGGAATCGCTCTGGGAAGGCATGAAAAATATTATGCCCTATACGTATGACGGATATACCGCCTATGTCAAAACCGGTACAGCCGATGACGGCACATCATTCAAGAGATTTCTGCTGACAGGATTCGTGACCGAGGATGAAGAACCGAACAGCATACGGCCTCCGGAAGGCTGGGCGGTAACGCTGTACATCCACAACGGCACGGAACTCAGTTCAGAATTTGCCTCCGGCTATACAGATGTCTATAAGCGGATTCTCCGTCGGGTAATTGGAGGAAATCAACATGATGATTAGTATTCTGATTCTGCTGTTGTGTCTTTGTCTTGCGCTGTCATGGGTGCTGACACTGGTCAGTTCTGAAAAAACAGTCAGAATCATGCCGGTTCTGCTCGTGACAGAAGGAATATTTTCGGTCATTCTGCTGATTTTGTCAGCATTTTATCAGAAAATGATAGTTTCCGTTCTGCTGACTGCGTTTTTCTTCTGCTATCTGATATATTTATTATTCCACAAAGAAGCCGAATATCAGCCGGACAGAAAGCTTCTGGTGTTTTCGTGGGAAAAGTTCGGCAGATTTTTCTGCGAACTCAAAGAAATCTACCCTTCGCCGGAAGCGTTCCCGAAAAAGAAAGAACTTCATGCCTACCGGACTCCGGATAATTTCATCATGCTCCGCAGTCCCGATGACGAACGTGAATTTTTTGCCTATCAGTTTACAAATTATCATTATCTTCTCGATGGCAAGAAACGGAACTGTCTGGTAATAGGCGCACTTAATCCGCAAAAAATGCATATAGCCGGCTATCATCAGAAGCGTTTTTTTGCATTTGCAGAACATCTGCTGTGTGCCGGCCTGATAACATTTCTGGCCGTACCGATGCTGTTTATGTCTGTAATGCGTCAGAATTCCGTCAATCTGGAAGATTTCGTCAGATACTGCACCGAAACCGGAATCAGTGCAGTTTCAGAATCTTCTGCGGAAAGCATTCCGCATGAAAGCTCCCTGATACTGCTGATAAACAAATCTGCCGGAGAAGTCACCTCTGCAAAAATTATTGCACTGGATGAATCAGAATCTGAACTGGATATGATTACTCTCAATTCCCGCCTGATGACGGCGGATACAGCATATACTATGCTCAGAGACAGGCTTAATACAGAAGATTTCAGCCAGATAAAAACGTTAATGCAAAATATGTTCGGAATACAGCTTAATCATATCATTGCTGTACAGACTGACCAGATACTTTCTTCCGGTGCATCTGGAACGCTTTCGTTTTCGGTCACGCCCGAACAGATGGCTTGTCTGGAAAACGGCATTTCCTATCAGGAATCCGGAAAATATACCTTGCAGGAAGTATCTGCAATTCTTCAGGGTCTGGAACAGTATCTTGTCAGTGATGCCTATGATAATAAAATTCTGTCAGAAAATGAACTCGCCGTGATGCAGAACGAATTTCTGCCGGCTGTGATGTCATGTGCTTTACAGCAAACTGTCGTTCCGGCGGATAACAAGCCTGTCCGCACAACAATGACAGAATCCGAAATCAGAAAGCTTTATGATACAGTGATGATTGCAGAATCCAGATATAAAAAATGCTTTCAGCAGAAAGAACACAGCATTGTGCTCCCGTCTGCGGATGACTGCATCAAGCTGGATTCGGCTTCCCTGTATGCGCCGGATTCGGTTCTGAAATATCTCATGGTACAGGCTTTATATTACTGAAAGGGGCGGAGATATGCGAAAATTAATTCATTTATTCCTGCCGGAAGTGCTTATGCTGGCGACAGCTTCTCCGCTGATGTTCAGCACCGGAAATTCGCTGTCATATCAGTTCGGTCTGTTCGGAATTTATTTTCTGTTTCTGATGCTGATGTGCTTGGTGAAAGCCTGTCTGTTCCGGAAACTTCTGGCAACAGAAACAGCCTATACCAGACAATGCACTTTCATTACCTGCCTGATGCTTATGATGCATATCGGCTGTTTTATGAATTTATATATTGTCGGCTTCCGGACGGAAAATTTCAGCGCAATTCTGGAATATATCCTGAGTCTGCTGAAACCGCCGGCTCTGCTGGGAAGCATCTTTCTGATGCTGTATTATGCACTCAAGGAATTTTATCAGAGACAAAAATATCTGCTGATTTCTTTCAGTGTAATTCTGCTGAATTTTATCACCATCAGCGGACTGAATCCTTCCAGATTTCCGACAGCCGTGCTGGAATCTGCCGGAATTGCCGGATTGCTTGGAATTATGACCGTGATTCTGCCGTTTCATAACAAGGATGCTGATACTGTCCGTTACTGGTGCGGAAGGCTGGCACACGGCAGAGCTATGCTGTTTCTGAGCTATACAATTCTGAATCTGCCGGTTTTCTTCCTGATGAGAGGGTGGTTCAATGCGCATCTGTCAATGCGTGTGGCGGTTGTCGAACTGGATAAATTATTATTCTTTTTCGGGTTTTACTGTCTGATGCTCTGGAATGACAAAACCAGAAAAAAACAAACGGAACTCTATGTAAGCTATTCTGAACTGGGAGTATTATTCATCAGCCTGATGACCGGCCTGTTTCTGCTCGGCGAACACGGTACGATGATTGTCATGCTCCTGACAATGATTCTGATGCTGTTCCTGCTGTACAATACGGGCGCAGGTGCGCTGATGCTGACAGCAACCGGCGCAATCTACGGTATATTATGGATTCTGAATCAGTTTATTTCAGAAGATTTTCTAGACAGACTGTTCAATCTGCAAAGCTACCGGCAGATTCGTGATGTAAATCAAGCTATTCTGGAAAGCAGTGCCGGCATGAGCACAAGCCCTTATGCGGTTGATATGGTCGGAACACTCTATACCAGAATTGAAGATTTTTCCTATCTGAATTTAATTTCCGTTTTCGGCAGATGGACGGCTGTCGCCCTGATTTTATTATATCTGCTGATACCTTTGCTTTCATGCATGTACCTGCATAACTACAAGCTGAGAAACCGCCGGAAAGTGAACAATTCACTCTTTACACTTTCGGAAATGTCCTGCCTGCTGTTGTTTTCATCGGGGGCGGTGCATGTGATGTCGAATTTCGGCTTGATTTTCTTTACCGGTGTAACACTGCCGTTCATCAGCAACGGCTTTATGAATATCATCATCATGCTGATATTGTTGATTCCGGTCATTTACTGTCTGAGGGAGGCGAGCCTTCATGATGCTTAATCAGAAACAGGAATCTGAAATCAGATTGCAGAAGCCAAAAAATAAAATTTTTCTGATAGTGTTAAGTGTTATTTTTCTGTTCATACTGGGAAGTACACTGTTTTATGATGCTGTCTATGAACTCTTTACAGGTTCACAGCAGGAAAAACAGACGGAAGAAATTCAGACAAAAAGCAGTTTTGCTCTGAAATATAACGGCTATGACCTGACTGCCGGCGCAAGACAGAATCTCGCAAAGGAATTTGAAAGCTATAATATCAAATATACAGATTATAATTTCTATGCGCAGAGAGGCGCACTGCTCGACAGTGCCGGAAATGTGATATATTCTGTCAATACGCTTCCGGTGAAGTATCAGACGTTCTACGAAGACGGCCGGAACAGAGTCTGCAAATATCTCTATGGTGACTTGCAGTCTGCGCAGGGCATCGCACCGCTGATGCGTGCTGTTCCGAATGTCAATCCCGATTCGCTTGCAGAAAAACTTCCGGAATTTCCCAGCGGATATGATATTCAACTGACAATAAATTCTGCCCTCGAAGAACCAATTTATGACCTCCTTATGCTGAACGCTATCAAAGGCGGATGCATCGTGCAGGACTTGCCCACTGGTAAAATTGAAGCTATGACTGCAACCAGCATCACCAGCACCGAAAGCGAAAAAAGCGGTCTGACTCAACTGGAAGCCTGCCTGAATACCGATTTTCTTTATGACAGCATTCAGATGCTCGAAAATCCCGAAGAACAGAACCAGACAAGAACTTTTTTTGATTATCAGGTGAGAAGTGCAGAATCTGAAGTTACTGATACAGCATCCGGCGACATCCGGAAAGTCAGAAAATATTGCTTTACTGCTGATTTTGATTTGATTCTCGAACGTCCCGATAATATGAAAGAAACTGACGTTTCCGAAGTCAGTCCTCTGCATCTGAACAGCATCACGCAGAGACTGTTTTCAGGAGAAGCCCGTGTCCCCGTGCTGATTGCAAACGTTCTCGATAAAAACGGAAATCCTGTCAATCTTTTGCCGGAATATCGCATTCCGGATGCGCCGTCACTGACACTTGTAAAAAATCTGAAAGCCTGCTATGAAGCCTATCATTCTGAAAATGATAAAAATTATCAGGTTTCCGTGATGAAATATACCGGTGAAAATTATACGGATTTCAAATATATCACGGGCGTGATTGCTTCGGCAGACGGGAAAATTCAAAAAGTATTCACACTCTACAGCAGAGATGAGAAAATTTTACAGTTTACTGACAGCATGATTTATTTTATTGATAATGCTTATTCTGCGGAAGGAGGAAACCCGATTGAAACCGAAGGGGAATAAAGCCGTTTTTCTGGTGACAGTTCTGCACCTTGTGCTGATTCTGGGGTTTGCAGGATATGTTTTCTTAGTGAAGTTTCCGGTTGTGCTCTGGGATGACGGCCTTTTTCTGAACTGGAAATTTATCGCCTCTGCAAGAAAGTTTCTGATTTCAACAGTAGCGGTCTGGTTCGGTGCGCCTGTCCTGATTGCTGTTGCAAATACCGCAGTTGTCGCACATATCAACAGAAAATATCTGGAATATATCCGGAACGTCCGGCAGATATGCGCCAATGCCGAAAATTATTTTCAGGAGCATTATCCTTCACAGCAGGAGGCTATTGCACAGACAACCTATTTTTCTGCCAGAATCGAATTGTTGCAGAAAGATGCCCGCAGTCTCCGGCCGGAAAAACTGACGGCTGTTTTTTCCAATCTCCGGCAGTGTCAGAATCTCGAAAAAGAATTCCGTGACCTCGTCCGCCGATGCGAAATTATGGAAAATTCCCATAACGAACAGGATTTTATCCGGCTGTTGCAGGAAGATTTCCGGAATCATCTGAATGAATCGGCTGTTCTGCTGAATCAGTATTATTCCGGACAGATGCAGAAAAAATTTTCAAAGCTGGAGCATTATCTTGAAATTGTCCAGAATCAGCCGAAAACAGAACATGTTCTGAAAGAAAATCCCTATCGTTCTGATGCGGATTTCCTGCTTGCAGAATTATATGCCCCTCTGGAAACACTGGCGCAGGATTTGCGCATTATTGCTGAATATCTGACAGAAACCTATCCGGAAACTGTACGGAAAAACAGTGCATCTGAATTGCAGATTCTGCCTCTGCCGGAAGAAATGTCCGGCCGTCTGCATGAGATTTCAGACTTTCTGAAAAAAATTCCGGACAGCCGGACATTACAGGAGCTCTGCGCTCTGAAAGATAAAAAATATCAGAAATATCGGGAAAAATTCCGGAACTATCAGGCAAATGTTCCGGCGTGGGATAGCTGTATCGGGCTGTATTATCAGTATATTGCTGATATGGAACAACTGATTCTGAAACAGTTGCTTTCCCATTATCGAATTGTACAGAAGGCTTACAGAATGTATCTGCCGGAAGATTCCCCTTATCAGGAAACTTTTGCGCAGGCCTGTCAGGCACTGAAAGACGAAATGGGGAAAAGCAATTACCGATGGTATCTGTATTATCTGCATCTGTTTGCAGAAACCGGACACCGGCAGTGTGATATGCCTCTGAATCAGGATGTGCAGAATTTGCAGAACCGTCTGGATGCAGTCAGAATCTGTGCAGAAACTATCAATCAGACTATCAGAAAGGATGAGGAAACAGCATGAATATCAATCAGGATTTGAAAATTATCGAAAATGCTGTCACGGATTTCCGCCGTCATGACGAAGT
>JAFRMZ010000061.1 GCA_017430465.1 Oscillospiraceae bacterium | reverse complement strand
CGGCAGTCAACAACAAGACATTCGATTCCGGAAACGGCTATTATACGTTCACGGATACGACTATCAGAATTTCTAATTCTTATTCCCGTCTCATGACATATAACTTATCCTACGGGGTACAGAATACCAATGTCAAAACGAAATCCCTGCTTTCTCCGGGAGTTTTTACAGAACTCTATCAGAAACTGGCGAACAGCTATGCCAAGCGCAAACTGACCGGTGTTTGTCTGGGAGAAATGACTTCTACTATCTGGGGCGATTACGGAAAACAGAATATGTCCCGTGATGATACTGTATCTGCATTGCAGACATCTTATCAAAGCATTCAGGATTCTGGTCTGTCCCTGCTGGCAGATACCTGCGCTGCGTATGCCTTTCCCTATGCAGATAAGATTTCGGACGTGCCTTTGCATTCCAGCGGTTTTGATATTTTTGATGAAGAAGTGCCTTTTTATCAGCTTGTCATGCATGGTGTTCTTCCGTATTCCAGCACAGCAATCAATGCAAGTGCGGACAGTACAGATTCTTTCCTGACAGCAATTGCAACAGGATGCAATCCTGCTTATGATATGATTTATGCTGAAGCAAGTGACCTGAAAGATACCCTTCTTGACAGCTATTATTATTCACACTATGCTTTCTGGACGGATACCGCTGCGCAGGAATACAAGCTTGCAAAAGAAGTACTTTCCAAAGTCAGTGATAAAGTCATTACAGACTATATCCGTGAAAATGATATTTCCGTCACGACTTACGAAGACGGTACGCAGGTTATTGTAGATTATGCGGAAAAATCCATCACCGCAAACGGCATTGTCTACAAACTGGCAGATGCCGAGAAAGGAGCGTGAGCGGTACTCATGGCAAATGAAAAAAAGCAAATCAAGATGCCCTATGAAAAACGAAAAGCCCTTTATGGCTACGGATTTATCGGGCTGTGGATGATTGGTACTCTGATATGGTTCTTATATCCGCTGGCCAATTCCCTGATGTATTCCTTTATGGATGTACGCCCTGAAAAAGGCGGTATGCAGGGAAAATGGGTCGGTCTGGACAATTATATCTATGTTTTTACCGGTGATGCCAATTACAGTAAATATCTGGTGAATGTTCTGGTAGAAACACTCTGGAAAACGCCTCTGATTATTATTTTTTCGCTGTTTATCGCCGTAATTCTGAATCAGAAGTTCAAAGGCAGAACTTTTGCAAGAGCTGTTTTCTTCCTGCCGGTTATCATCGCAACAGGACCTGTATACAGCATTATTAACGGCAATATCTCCAGCAGTGGTGCAAGCAGTGCCGGCCAGTTTTCGACTATGTTTTCTACTGACCTGATGGGCGAATTATTTCAGTTTATCGGTTTGTACGGCATTAACGAAAATATCCAGAAGATGGTAGAGGCAGTTTCCAATAATATTTTTGGCATTGTCTGGAATGCCGGTATTCAGATTCTGATATTTTTAGCAGCTTTGCAGAACATTCCGGTTTCAGCCAAAGAAGCCGCCCAGATGGAAGGCGCAACTGCATGGGAATATTTCTGGAAGATAACACTTCCTTATGTCAGCCCGATGATTCTCGCCTGCCTGATTTTTACCGTTATCGACAGTTTTACATCTCCGGATAACGCTGTTATGGGCAGAGTGCTGGACATGCAGAAAGACTGGCAGTACGGCTATGCAGCCGCAATGGCATGGGTCTATTTCATCATCGTGCTGGCGGCGGTCGGTTTGATTACCGTGATTCTGAATCATTTCATCTATTACGAAGTAGATTAAAGGAGGGACTGCATTTTGTCTATTTTCAATAAAAAAGAAGAACCCGTTACAGAAGGCGGGCACATTGTCGGCAACGGTCTCTCCAAGAAACAAATCCGTCAGATTCACATGCGCAATATGAATAAAGAAGAAATCGCCTATCTGAAGCGCAAAGAAGCAATTGACAAAGTCTGGCCGATTGCAAGATTTTTCATTCTGTTCGGATTATGCTTTATTATTCTGTATCCGTTAATCTACATGATTAGCTGTGCATTCCGTGCGCAGGAAGATATGAGCGACCCTACAGTTATGTGGATTCCACGCCATCTGACATTGAAAATCATCAAGCAGACCATGAATGCCATGAATTTCTGGCATACACTCGGAACAACGCTGTTTCTGAATATTGGCTGTTCACTGGTACAGGTGGTTACCTGTGCAATTACCGGTTACGGATTTGCAAGATTCAAATTCAAAGGCAAAAACTTATTGTTCGGCATTGTCCTGATGATGATTCTTGTCCCGAATCAGATTATTGCCATTCCGCAGTATATGGAATTCAGATATTTTCTGTTCGGCGCATTCAATCTGATTGATACGCCTTTTACGATGTATCTGCCCGCCCTGATGGCGAACGGCATCCGTGCCGGCCTGATGATTTTCATCTTCCGGCAGTTTTTCAAGGGACTTCCGAAAGAACTCGAAGATGCAGCCTATCTCGATGGATGCGGTCCTTTCCGGACATTTATTCAGGTAATGATTCCGAATGCGGCTTCTTCATTCCTGACCGTATTCCTGTTTTCTGTTGTATGGTACTGGAATGACTACTATGTCAGCTCGACATTCTTCACGAATAATTCGACTATCGCACTGATGCTCAAAAATCTGAACACACTGCTTTCTCTGGAATTATTCAACAGCGCAACAGTGGAAGTTTCTCCCCGTGAGCAAATTATATGGATGGAAGCCGGCTGTCTGCTGTCCGTTACGCCCCTTCTTGTGATGTATACTTTCTTACAGAAATACTTCACTGAAGGTATTGAGCGTTCCGGTCTGGTAGGCTGACGGATTCCGAAAAAATTCATCTAAAAAATTTCCCCGATAAATATAAGTTTATCGGGGATTTTTATGTTCATAATTTATTTACAATTTTAATTTTAAAAATTTCACACATTCTATCCTGTTCAAACGTCATATAAACAGAAGGGAGGGTGCACCCATGAAAATTGAATCAGAGTATACCAGAATTTTTCATTATTGTCTGTATTGGCTTCATCATAAAGAAGATGCCGAAGATATAACTCAGGAAACATTTCTGAGATACTTTCAGCATCCTGAATATGAAAGCCATGCAAGACAGTATCTCTATACAATCGCCAGAAATCTGTGTATTGACAAGCTGAGAAAAGTTCCGGCGGATTCTCTTAATGAGGAAATCACTCCAGAACAGAATCTCGGTATTCCGGAGCGTGTCGCCCTCAAAATGGCAATGGATGCGCTCCCCGATGAGGACAGGGAAATCATCATTCTACGGTATGTCAACAGCGAAAAGATTTCCCTGATTGCTGAAATGTTCGGCGTGTCTCGTTTTGTGATGAGCAAGCGAATCCGGCAGATTACACAGAAACTCAAAGAAAGCCTCTGAAAGGAGAATCGCTATGAACAGAAAATTAAGAAAAACTCTGAAAGAAATCTATGCTTCAGAAAAGCCTTCTGAATATCCGGATTTTCTAAAAGAAATCAAAAAAGAACGGAATAAGAAGCTGTTCCGGTTTACTGCGCCGGCAATGGCACTCTTTCTTACGGCATTTTTCGGACTCTATGGCTATTGTGAACTGCTGGAAGCGAGAAATCATTCTATCGAACCTCAGGAAAAAACACTTAGTCAAGAAGAAATGCCGGAACATATAAAAGAGGAAACACAGCAAAAACAGCCGACTGCATTTTCCCCTGCTGAAAGCATCACCACACAGAGAGAAACCGTTTCGGAAACAAGTACTTCCGAACCTGCATTGTCTGCCGAACTTTCCACCACACAGACAACAGGATTCACAACTGCACACACAACCATCCGGATGGAAACTACTGTTCCGGAAACTGCCGTAACACAGATTCATCTGCCGAATCAGACAGTGCCAGAAACGATTCGGGAAATTCTTGCCGAAGAAACAGACACATTCCCGCCGGAAACAACTATTCCGCCTACTCCGGAAGTGCCGGCCGAAAGCACAGCTATACCAGAAGCTGAAACAGCAACAGAAAAAATACAGGAATCTGAATGGCGTTGTCTGGATTTAAGCAGAGTATCAGATGTAGAAGCATTACAGGCATCTTACTGGGAACTGCGCCGGCAGGAAGCAATGAACTGGTCTATGAACAGTCTGCTCTATGAAGATTCCGGCAGACAGGCAAATGAAATGCTTTCTGAATTAGAAGCACTTCATCGGGAGAATGAAAATCCCTATTATGAGCGTTATCATAGCATTCTTGTTAACGGCATCGCTCCGGATTCCCATGCCCGCGCATATACAGAATTAAAAGACACATTCATGAATGAACTGCTTACTGACCTTGAAAATACAATTTCACCGGATGTATTTCAGGAAATTCAGGCATCACAGCAGGATTTTCAGGAAAAATTTGATACTTTCTGGGAGGGAGATTTACAGCTTTCCTATGAAATGGGCAGTCTGTACACAGATTATCTCGAAATGGAACTGATTCAGTATCGTGTACTGCTTCTGATG
>JAFRMZ010000060.1 GCA_017430465.1 Oscillospiraceae bacterium | reverse complement strand
GTATCATCAGCAGGGCAGCTATTATGCCGAGCAGTATCATAAAGCGCACTGTTCCGAATTTAAAGGTTTTCATCTTGTCGAAACTGGTATCTATCAGATAGGAAAACAAAATCACTATGGCGAATTTGGCAAGTTCTGACGGCTGAAATGTTGTAAAGCCCAGATTCAGCCAGCGTTTACAGCCAGTACCCAAATCCGTCCCGACAAACAAGACCAGTATCAGCAGAAGCACGCTTCCCAGATATGCTCCCATGGCAATCCAGCGTTTCTGAAAAATATGATAATCCAGAAATGAGATGCCTATCATGGAAGCAAGGCCGATTCCGCCGAAGATGGCTTGCCGGAGTGCGTAGAAATAGCCCGGCTTATCCTCATTGATGGCGATAGCATAGCTTGCCGAAAACATCATGACAATGCCGATTCCCAGCAGAAACAGCACAACAATCGCAAAGGTCATATTCACGCCGGTAAAGCGTATTTTTTCTTTTTCCAGTTTTGCCTGTTTCATAACTCTCCTTTCAGGTATGTTCCGGCATGACCGACATCACACTGCAGAACAGGGCAAATGCGGTCAGAATCAGGATTCTCTGAACGGGTGATTTTCCATCTTCCCGAAGCTGATACAGAAGTGTTTTCTTCTTGAACAGCAAAGGAAGGGAATTAATCAGCCATGCTGTCAGATACAGCAAAAAAATATCCATCCGGTGATAATGCAGACAAATCAGTGGTACAGTAATACCGAGCCAGTAAGTGCCTGTCTGACCGAGACGGCATTTTGCCGGATACAGATTCCAGTAGAAGCATCCCAGACAAGCACCGGCCGTTGTCAGTGCATAGAGTGCATTGAGATTCTGTTTTCCGGCGATGCTCAGAACCGTCATGAACAATAGCTGAACCGTACTGACAGTAATATCTGCGCCGTCAACATTCTGTTCAGGCTTCTGCACGCTGTACCAGAACAGCGTCAGCAGAACCGCCCTGACCGGAACACTCAGCACACCGGCTTCCCACTGGAAGAATCCGAAATCCAGAATTTTTTCTTCCGGATAGAATTTCAAAAACGAATAACTTGTAAAAAATGCAACAAAAATGACAATTAAATCCGTATCACTGCTTTCAGGTCTGCGCAGAACTGTCCGGACATAATCCGATACCCAGCCGATAATTCCGAATAAAATCCCATGCAGGAGCATCATGCGCAGAACGTGGCTTTCGGTCTGAAAATCCGTTCCGGTGCGGTCAGCTCCCATGAACTGCATATAGAGCGTATAACTCAGGACGAAGCCGGCGGTACAGCCGAACATCAGAAGGATTCCGCACATTGTGGGCTTGAGTCTGTTTCCGGAAACGGCATCTGCATTCTGATTTTGTCCGGCATCGCTGTCCGGTTCAGGGTCGCAGAACCGGCATTTCTGCAAAAACGGGATGAGTGCGATTCCCATGATACCACTCAGCAGAGCCGAACTTAAAGCAGCTATCATCTGAAGCCAGACGGGCATAATCAAGCACCGTACAGGCTTTCGATAATTGTCTCCAGATGCATTCCGTGACTGGCTTTAAACAGGAGCACATCTCCCTCCTGCGTGGTTTTGCGCAGTTCCTGAATCAGGATTTCCGGATTGTCAGTACAGAATTTCTGAATCTTATCTCCGGAAGATTCTGCAATTTTTTCAGAAGCCTTTCCATAGCAGAAAAGCATGTCAATTCCTGCATTTTTTGCCATGATACCGACACGGGAATGCAGTTCCTCGCTCATTTCTCCGAGTTCGAGCATATCACCGAGAACAGCAATTTTTCTGCCGTCTGCAAGATAGTTTCCAAGGACATTCAGGCCGGCCTGCATGGAATCGGGGCTTGCATTGTAGCAGTCTGCAATAATAATCTGCCCGTTTTTTTCCATAATATTCTGACGCATACCGGTAGGCTGATACTTGGCAAGTCCGCATAGAATTTCCTGTTCCTCCATACCGGTGAGCGTTCCGACCAGATAAGCCGCAAGTGCATTTTTGACGTTATGTTCGCCGACTGCCGGAAGCACGGCAAGCGATTTTTTCTCTCCATAACAAATAGTAAATGTTGTCACGCCGTTTTCTTCTTTGATGTCTTCGGCAGAAACATCTGCGGGACTGCCCTTTGTCGAGAACGTATAAACCGGACGTTTCAGCTCTGATTTCAGAGTACATAACAATGCATCATCAGCATTTGTGACAAGAGGTGCATCTTCTTTCATACCTTCGAGAATTTCGAGCTTTGCTTTTTTGATGCCCTCCTGAGAGCCGAGATTTTCGACATGAGAAAATCCGATATTTGTGATAACAGCAACCGTCGGCTGTGCGCTGTTGGTCATACGGGAAATTTCGCCGAAATGGTTCATCCCCATTTCGAGCACCATTGCTCCGTGCTGACTGGTCAGGTTCAGGATAGTCTTAGGCATTCCGATTTCATTATTAAGATTTGCTTCTGTTTTGAGCGTGTTATATTTTTCGGAAAGCACACAGGCGATTAATTCTTTTGTAGTAGTTTTTCCTACACTTCCGGTGACGGCGACAACCGGAATATTGAATTTATTTCTGTATAGGTTTGCAATATCAAGCAGAGCTTTTCCGGTATCTTTCACGACCAGACAGGGAAGATTTTCAATCTGCGTATCTGTCACGGCGGCGACAGCACCGGCTTCAATAGCCTGTTTTACAAAATTATGCCCGTCAAATTTTTTTCCTCTGAGAGCCAGAAACAGACAGCCTTCCGGCAATTTTCTGGTATCGGAGCTGATTTCCGTGATTTGAGCCTCCACCGGCGAAACAGTTCCTAATTTTTCAGCAATTTCTTTCAGATTCAGCGTTTCCATGATTTATATCCTCCTGATTAATCTAATTCTTTGAGCACATCGGCAACGATTTCACGTTCATCGAAATGTATGTGATAATTATCCGCAAAGACCTGATAATCTTCGTGACCTTTTCCGGCAAGCACAATAACATCACCGGTTTTAGCATTTTTCAGGGCATAGGCGATGGCCTTCCGGCGGTCGATAACAACTTCATAAGGTATCCGGCTGTCTTTGAGTCCGGCAAGAATATCCTGAATAATTGCTTCTGGTTTTTCATCACGTGGATTATCAGAGGTGATAATCAGCATATCTGCGAATTTGGCGGCAGCCTGCGCCATGAGGGGGCGTTTGGTTTTATCACGGTTTCCTCCGCATCCGAACAGGCAGACAAGCTTGTTTTCGGTGTAGAGCTTTACATTTTCGAGAATATTTTCGACAGCATCAGGCGTATGGGCATAATCACAGATAACAGAAAAATCTTTTCCGGTAGGAATCACTTCACATCTTCCACGGACACCGGTACAGTTCTGCAAAGCTGGAAGAATCTGATTTTCGGTCAGACCGAACAGTTCGCAGACAGCATAGGAAGCGGAAGCGTTTGCAATATTGAAATAACCGGTCATCTGCATGGAAATTCTTTTCTGATTCAGAACAAATTCTGTTCCGCTGGCTTTCACGGAAACGGGCTGATAAGCGAAATCTCCGGCTGTTCCGTAACTGTATTTCTGACAGGTGATTTCCTGATATAATCTTTTGCCGTAGTCATCATCTGTATTGATAATGGCCTTGTCGCAGACATCGAACAGCATTTTCTTGGCCTGATAGTAATTTTCCATTGTTTTATGATAATCCAGATGGTCTTGCGTCAGGTTGGTGAAGACAGCAATATCAAAATGTGTCAGGCCGATGCGTTTCTGTACAAGTCCGAAGGAAGATACTTCCATAACGACTGTATCACAGCCTTTCTGATACATCTGGTCATATAACTGCATGAGTTCAAACGGCATAGGTGTTGTATTGTTTGTATGAATGACTTCATCGCCGATTTCGTTCTGAATCGTGCCGATTAAGCCGACTTTATGACCGTTGGCCGTCAGAATATGCTTGATTATGCTGGTAGTAGTTGTTTTTCCGTTTGTACCGGTCACACCGATAAATTTCATTTTTCGTTCAGGATGGCCGAACCATGAGGCACACAGAGCACCATACAGAGCACGGCTGTCACTGGTCAGAATCTGCCGTTCTCCGAGGCCTAAATCACGTTCGCAGACGACAGCGGATGCGCCTTGTTCAAGAGCTTTTCCGGCAACAGTATGGCCATCAAATTTCTCGCCTTTGACGCAGACAAACAGGCTGTCTTTCACGATTTTTCTGTTATCGTCCGTAATCATGGAAATTTCTGCATTTTTCATATTTTCTGATACAGATGCTCTGTTTTCCAGTAATTCAGAAAGTTTCATAAATCCAAATCATCTCCTAAAGAATTAAAAAATAGTTCTGGTTATCAGTCGCCCTGACTGTTGGTGCTGTAATCGAGCTGAACAACAGTGCCCTCCTCGACCAGTTCACCGGCTTTGATTGACTGCGACTGTACAAGCACATCTGTTCTGTCGGTAGATGCCCCGACTGCGACATAATTCAGACCGGCATTGACAATTGCCTGTTTAGCATCGGAAGAAGTATAGTCTTTCACATCCGGAACAGTAACGAACTTAGGTTCATAATCCTGTTCTGTATAGAGAATGACTTTTCCGCCGGAGGATACAGAATAGCCCGTCAGCGGGCACTGTCCGACAACAGTATCTCCGTTTCCTTTGATGTCATATTGCAGACCGAGTGCGTTCAAAGTATCGACAGCAGAATCAATCTGCGTATCCAGCAGAGGCGGAACAGTGACATCCAGCTTGGCATATTCTTCGTCAGTATATTCGGGATAATAGCCGAGATACGGCAGAGCTTCTTCCAGAATCATACGGCAGTACGGAGCAACAACTTTCGAGCCGTAATAGCTTTCGCCCATAGGTTCATCTGCCATGATGAGCATCACAATTTCGGGGTCATTGGCAGGGGCAAAGCAGGCATAAGAAGCGACATATTTATCTTCGTCACCGGTTTCGAGCTTCTGGGATGTACCGGATTTGCCACCGATAGCATAACCTTTGATATAGGCATTAGAACCGCCGTTATTATCAACAACGGCCTGTAGCAGTTGACGGACAACAGCAGAACTTTCTTCGGAGATGACCTGTCGTCTGACGTTTGTGCCGAAATTCTTGATAACATTGCCGTCATTGGAAACTATCTTGTCTACGACATGGGGCTGTACCAGATACCCACCGTTGACGGCTGCGGCGATACCAGTAATCATTTCCATGGGAGTGAGGGAATTTGACTGTCCAAAAGCACTGGCAGCCAAATCGACAATACTCATTTTGTCTTCGCTCCGGTAATAGCTTGAACCTTCACCGGGGAGGTCAATTCCGGTAGGTTCTGTCAAACCGAATGCACTGAAATACTGTGAAAATTTATGAATGCCGATTCTGAGTCCGACTTCAATAAAAGCCGGATTGCAGGAATTTGTCAGGGCTTCGGAGAAAGTTTGTTCGCCGTGTCCGGAAAGCTTATGGCAGTGAATCGGGTCAGGAACGCCCTGAATTGTATATGCGCCATTGCAGAAAAATCTGTCTTCATCAACATTAACTTGTTTTTCCTCGATGGCCATAGCAGCAGTAAAAATCTTGAAGACCGAACCGGGGACATAGATTTCTGTGATAGCTTTATTTTTCCACTGCTGTTCACGGGCAGAGATGTAGGCTTCTTTGTATTCGTTCTGAGGCAACGCCTGAAGATAATCGCTTGTTGCCTTGTCGTAGATGACAGACGGTTCATTGAGGTCGAAACTGGGATAAGTTCCCATTGCATAGACTGCGCCGGTTTTAGCGTTCATGATAATCCCGCAGGCACGGTTATGAACCTCAAATTCTTCACACATATCCTGTAAATTTTTTTCAAGATAATATTGCAGTGTCATATCCAGTGTCAGATAGAGTGAGCTTCCGTCCTCTGCCGGATAGGATTTGGAATACCGGTAAGGCATTTCGTTTCCTTTGGCATCGGTAGCAGAAATGACACGGCCGTTTGTACCGGAGAGATACTTATTATAATAAGCCTCCAGTCCGTACTGGCCGTCACCGTCACTGTTAGTAAAGCCTATCACCTGTGCAGCAAGTTCATTCTGCGGATAATATCTTTTAGTATCTTCTTCTGTCTTGATGGAAGTCAGACCATAAGTATCCAGATAGGTCATTAATTCATCAGCAACATTTTTTTCAACCTGTGTCTGGAGAACATAATATTTTGTATCTTTAGCGACGGCTTCCTGAACGGTTTCTTCTGTCAGATTAAGTTTTTCGGCGAGAGTCTGAATAATTTCTTCTTCGAGTTCCTCAATGGGCATCACAATTTTGCTCGGGTCTAATTTTTTCCCCTTGTCGATAGCCTCCTGACGTGCTTTCATAGTTTCGCCGATTTTTTCCATATCGCTTTGAAACTGATTCGGGTCGATATAGACTTTATAGACAGTTGCGCTTCTGGCGAGAGGTTCACCGTTGCGGTCGTAGATGCTTCCACGGCTGGCGGTGATGGTGATTCTGCTGAAATGCTTGTTGTTTGCCTTTTCGGCATAGACATCATGATTCACAATACAAAGCAGAAAAAGCTTGATAATTACACCGATAGCAAGAAGCATACACAGTCCGAAACCGCCAACAACGGCTTTTCGTTTCATCGGGGTAGTAGGTTCATAATCTTTTCGTTTTTCCTGCAATAGACTCACCTCTTGTTGTCATAATCAGTTAAAAAACAGGCAGGTATGTGATATTTCTCCTGCCTGTCATAGTAGTACATACGAGTGGATTTCTGCGCCGTCCGGATTTTGCGGACGGTGCAGAGCACCACACACCCGTTTATTGTATCTTTTCTTTGTTTCTGTTCTTATCTAAACAGTATGCAGGTCAGCCTCTCATATATGCTGTAAAGCTGTCAAATGCGCTTTTGATTTTGACGAAAAGATTCTGGTCTTCTTCTGGGATTTCCACAACATCATCCGTCTGAATCTGGACATATTCCACCTGCGAGGGCGTCAAGGCGTGCATACCGAGGACATTTTCGGCATATTCCTGTACATTTTTGTTAGAAGTTTTTCCGGCGAGTTCTGTCTGCATCCGGACATTTTCGCTTTGCAGGTCGGTATATTCCTTTTGCTTTGCGGTAATTTCGCTTGTTAGCTGAAGCTGCTGCACATTACTTAAAATCACAGCCGCCAGAAGTGCGGAGCACACAATGGCGCACAAAATCACTTTGACGACAGAGAGTTTCTTTTCTGATTTAGATTCTGGATAATCCAGTTTCTGGTCTATCGTATTCATAGAAGGAAACTTGCATCCCCTTTCGGGTAAGATGGAGGGAATCACGGCACGGCGCAGAGCTGTTTTATAATTTTTCAATTACTCTGAGCTTTGCGCTGTGACTGCGGTGATTCTGTTCCAGTTCGGATTCACCGGCGGTAATGGGTTTGCGTGTGATAAGTTTTGCCTTTGGCCGATTTCCGCAGACACACTGCGGAAAATCAGGCGGGCAGGTACATCCCCTGCACCATTGTGCAAACTGTTGTTTGACAATGCGGTCTTCCAGGGAATGGAACGTAATCACGGCGAGTCTTCCGCCGGATTTCAGGCAGGCAAAAGCGGATTCCAGTCCGAGCCGGAGGTGTCCGAACTCGTCATTGACAGCAATGCGGATTGCCTGAAAGGTTTTTTTGCAGGGGTTTTTGTCTCTCCGGTATTTCTGCGGTACAGCCTGTCGGACGAGTTCTGCGAGTTCGCCTGTTGTTTGGACAGGTGAAACTTCTCTGGCACGGATAACAGCTCCGGCAATACTGCCGGCGTATTTTTCTTCCCCATATTCATAGAGAATTTTTTTCAATGCCTGTTCGTCCCAAGTGTTTACGATGTCATATGCGCTGATACCTTCCTGACTCATGCGCATATCCAGCGGAGCATCTGCATGATAGGAAAATCCTCGTTCTGCCTCATCGAGCTGATGAGAAGAAACGCCTAAATCCAGCAGAATTCCGTCAGCAGCAAGGATGTTCAGGCTGTCAAGAATATTCCGCATCTGCGAGTAATTGCCTTGAATCACCATTGCCGGAAGTGCCTGCAATCGTTCTGTAGCCACGGCTACAGCATCGGGGTCACGGTCCAAGCCGATTAACAGCCCGTTTTTGTCTAATCGGGAGGCGATTTCTCTGGAATGACCTGCACCGCCGACCGTTCCGTCAATATAAATACCGTCCGGACGGACTGCGAGATAGTTCAGGGTTTCCGGCAGTAAA
Organism: Oscillospiraceae bacterium; assembly: GCA_017430465.1. GTDB lineage: Bacteria > Bacillota > Clostridia > Oscillospirales > Ruminococcaceae > UBA3855. Next base: position 11,382 of record JAFRMZ010000060.1, on the reverse strand, counting down.
ACCGGAACATGTGAAAATTCCATAATTGCTCTCCTTTTTGGTGTTGATTTTTTCCTTTTGTTCTTATATTTCTCTAATAGGCTTAACGCCTGATTTAATTATATCACATCATACAGAATCTAGCAACTGGATTAAATCACGAAATTTACAAAATTTTCAGTTCATGATTTATACATAATTAACAAAAACCGAAAATTGTGGAAAACTTAGAAAATTCACGTGTTCAGACGGACTTACACGTTTTCGATGAACATTTGTTCCGATTGGAAAAAAGAAAATTTTTTCCAGATTCTGCCTGAAATCGTATGTTTCGACATTTGCTGTTTCTTACAAAAATAAAGGCTGTTTTTGTGCATTATTCTGTATCTTTTATAAAAATTCAGAAATTTTGAAAAACCTCTTGACAAAGTAGCAAAAGTATACTATAATCTAACTATAGCAAGTAGCAAATTGCTACTAACAATTCAGACAAAAGTCAGGTGATGTATTTTGACAGAAGAAGAATTTCTTAAAAATTATGACAGTACAGAATTTCAGAAACCGTCTGTTGCCGTGGATTTGGTCTTGTTTACCATCCGGAATGAACAGCTTCAGGTACTTCTGACAGAAAGAAAACAATATCCGTTTATCGGAAAACAGGCACTCCCCGGCGTGTTCGTACAGATGGAAGAAACCCTTGACGAATCTGCCCAGAGAGCACTGTATCAGAAAGCCGGACTCCATGATATTTATCTGGAACAGCTCTATACATGGGGCGCACTCGACCGTGACCCCAGAATGAGAATTATTTCAGTTTCCTATTATGCACTTGTGCCGGATTCCAGAATTCCCGATTCCGAACAGGAAAAATTTTTCCCTGTTGAGGAAATTCTACAGCGGAATGATATTGCATTCGACCATCGGGAGATTATCCGGTATGGACGGGAACGCATCCGGAACAAGGTCAGTTATACGGATATTGCATTCTCACTCGTACCGGAAGAATTCACCCTCCCTCAGCTCCAGAAAATTTATGAAATTCTGCTCGGTCAGAAACTCTATAAAGCAAACTTCCGGAAGAAAATCGCTGACAAGATTCAGCCGACTGAAAAGCTCACATCCGGAAGCAAGCACCGCCCCAGCAGAATCTACAGAAAGAAGGATTGATTTTATGATTCAGAATTTATCCCCTACAGAAAGCAAAGTCTTTCTGGATGACAAAACTGCTCTTGTTATCGTTGATATGGTGAACGGTTTCTTAACAGAGGGCGTGTTGTCAAATCCCCGTTCGGCATCCGTTCTGCCGGAATGCGAAAAGCTTCTGAAATTCTTTAAAGATAACAATCTGCCATGTGTCGCATTTGCTGACTGCCATGAGCCGGACTGTATCGAATTTCAGTCTTTTCCGCCTCACTGCATCAAAGGCACATCGGAAAGCGAAATCGCTCCGTCTTTGCAGAAAATCGGCGGTTATCTCAAAATTGAAAAGAATTCTACAAACGGATTCCTGACACCGGAATTTCAGAAATTTCTGAAAGAAAATCAGCAGATTGAAAGAATTGTCGTCTGCGGAGTCTGCACCGATATTTGCGTGATGCAGTTCTGCTTAACTCTGAAAACATTCTGCAATCAGGAGAACAGAACGCTTGAAGTGCTTCTTCCCGTGAACGCTGTCGAAACCTATGATGCACCTAATCACAATGCCGATTCCATGCAGAAATGCGCTCTGGAAATCATGGCGCAAGCCGGAATCTATCTTACTTCGGAGGTAATCTATCATGAGTAAATTAACACTGGATAACAGAAATTTAACTATGCTTGTCGATTTCTATGAACTCACTATGGGAAACGGCTTTCTTGAAAATGGATGCGGTGAAAAAATCGCTTATTTTGATATGTTCTACCGGAAAGCTCCGGATAATGCATCTTATGCTATTGCCGCCGGACTCGAACAGGTTATCAAATATCTGAAAAATCTGGAATTTACAGAAGAAGATATTGCTTATCTGAGAAGCAAGAACCTGTTCTGTGAAAAGTTTCTGGAATATCTGAAAAATTTCAAGTTCACATGCGATGTATGGGCAGTGCCGGAAGGAACTCCGATATTCCCTTCTGAACCGATTCTGACTGTCAGAGGGCCGGCAATGCAGGCGCAGTTAATCGAAACAATGATTCTGCTGAGTATTAATCATCAGAGCCTGATTGCCACAAAAGCGAACAGAATCGTCATGGCAGCGCAGGGACGGCCGGTCATGGAATTTGGTTCGAGACGTGCGCAGGGCTATGACGGCGCAATTCTTGGTGCAAGAGCATCTTATATCGGCGGAGTTGCCGGAACAGCTTGTGCTATCGCAGACAGAGCCTTTCAGATTCCGGCTCTTGGTACAATGGCGCATAGCTTTGTGCAGATGTTCAATACCGAACTTGATGCTTTCCGTGCCTATGCAAGAGTTTATCCGGATGACTGCACTTTGCTGGTAGATACTTATAATGTATTGCATTCCGGCATTCCGAATGCGATTACTGTTTTTAAAGAACTCGAAGCACAGGGGCACAAGGGAAAAGGCATCCGAATCGACAGCGGTGATATGGCTTATCTCTCGAAAAAAGCCAGAAAAATGCTCGATGATGCCGGTCTGGATTATGTTGGTATTGTAGCATCGAATTCGCTGGATGAATATATCATCCGTGATTTGATTATGCAAGGCGCACAGATTAACAGTTTCGGAGTCGGAGAACGTCTGGTGACATCCAAATCCGAACCGGTATTTGGCGGAGTCTATAAATTATCGGCAGTCGAGGAGAACGGCAAAATCATCCCGAAAATCAAGATTTCGGAAAATATTATTAAAATTACAAATCCGTCTTTCAAGACACTTTGGAGACTTTACGACAACGAATCCGGAAAGGCAATTGCTGACGTTCTGACGCTTCATGATGAAACTATTGATGACAGTCAGCCGTATGAGATTTTCGACCCTGTTCACACTTACAAAAGAAAGACGGTCACAAACTTTACGGCGAAGAAACTGCAAGTTCCGGTATTCGTAAACGGCGAATGTGTTTACGAAAGCCCTTCCCTGCCGGAGATTCAGGCATACTGCAAGGAACAACTGGAAACCCTCTGGGAAGAAGTCAAGCGTTTTGAGAATCCGCAGACTTACTATGTGGATTTGTCGGAAAAACTCTGGAATCTGAAACATGACATGCTCAAGATGAAGTTCAATCACTGAAAGAAGGAGTATTCTATATGAATCAAAAAAAACTGGACGAAATCTTTTTCGCTCAGATTGAAAAACAGCGTGAAAAAAATCCGCTGATTGGCGCACAGCTCGGCGCAAAGGAAATCTATCATCAAATCTTTGAAGCTATCCGTGAACCGGACGGCAGACTGAATGTCAATCCGTTACTGCTTGCTTGCAGCGGTCTCGCCGGAATGAGCTGTCAGATGGCTGTCCGGGAAATCGCAGAACAGAAAGAAATTCCTGTAAAGTCCGCCTTGATAGAAATCGGCTGTCAAAACGGAACACGCTATTATATGGGCGATAATTTGAATTATTTTCTGCTGGAAAATCAGTATTCCGTCTGGAGTCTGGCGGCTGGAATTTATCATCATATCGCACCGGATGCCAAAATTCCGGATATTCATCAGTATGCCGCCGACTGTGTAAGTCATCTGGGCGATGAAAATTATAAAATCTGGGGAGAGTTTGAGGAAAAAGACCTGATACTTTCTAACCGTTCGCTTTGGGAAAAACTATACCCGACAGCTAAAAAATTCTGTAAAACGTTCAATGAGCTTCCGATTCTGTTCGGCTTGGCTTTGCAATTTGCAATACAGGACAGTGCTAAGGTCATAGAACCTGAAAAATGTCTCACAATGGTACTGGAAAATGCACTGTTCACCGCAAAGCTGGATTATCAGATATAATATGAAATATCACGCCGATGTATGAACATCGGCGTGATATTTATCTGGAACAGAATACATAAAAAACTCCCGATTGATAATTCACGTTCATCGGGAGTTAGTTGTTATTCAGTTGTAGGAGTATCAGCAGAAATCCGGCCTGTACATCACCAGATTAAAAAGCTGACAAAATTTTTTGCAATTGCACTTTGCAGAGACTTACTTGTGCATCGGTCACACACGCCTTTCAACTAAGGTTTTTTCAGAATTTGTTTCATAGCACTTTTCATACGCATCCCGTCTTTCGCAGAAATTTTATAAAGCAGCACTTCTCATTGGAGTGCACCTCGATTCTGATAATTTCGGATAACATGCTATATTAAAAGTTTCGTTCGCCATGATTAAGCCTTAGCAGAGGGTTCAGGATATACGGCACTGAAACTTTAAGAGTATATTCTGAACTAGACGAATTTCGGCTCAATCGCAGAATTTTGATACGGTACTAAAACCTCAGGGAATGAAACCGGAGGGACAGCTCCGAGTTTACAGTTTCCGGCTGAATCACTTACCTGCGACAGACGAAACCGTCTGCTGCTGTGAATCCATTTCTTCCATTGGTTTCGCCTCCTGACAGGGTTTTTCCTGCATATTCAACAGACGGATTCGGATTCTGTTAAGCAGGGATTCCTGTAGATTTGCTTTCGCTTCCGGAAAGCATCGGTTTTTTAACTTGGGGACTGCAATCCTTTATCGTGATTTTATTATAACACATGTTTTGGAAAAAGTCAATAGTTTTTTTCAAAAAATCATGAAAAATTTTATATTTGTAATACAATCACAAATTCTGATTTCCTACTTTGTGCAGGATGAATAGAAAATATTGACAAACTATGACCAGTGTGTTATAATGAAAAGAACAATGCAAGAGGAGATGCGTTATGAATCAAGTCAGGAAACTGGATAAAATTGCGGTGCTGATTCCCTGCTATAACGAAGAAAAAACTATCGGGAAAGTGGTTGCTGATTTCCGGAATGCACTTCCGGAAGCCGTGATTTATGTATATGACAACAATTCGACAGACAGAACGGCCGAAATTGCCGAAAAAGCCGGCGCAGTTGTCCGGCAGGAATATCAGCAGGGCAAAGGAAATGTCATCCGGAGAATGTTTCGTGAGATTGATGCTGAATGCTATCTCATGGCAGACGGCGATGATACTTATCCGGCAGAAGATGCCCGCAAACTTGCAGATTCTGTATTGCTTCGCCGGACGGATATGGCCATCGGTGACAGACTTTCATCAACCTATTTTTCAGAGAATAAGCGTCAGTTTCACAATTTCGGAAACAGCATTGTCCGCTGGAGCATTAATTTCTTTTTTCACAGTGAAATTAAAGATATTATGACCGGATACCGTGCATTCAGTTTTCAGTTTGTCAAGACGTTTCCGGTGCTGTCAAAAGGCTTTGAAATTGAAACGGAAATGAGCATTCATGCCATTGACAAGAATCTGCAAACGGAAAATATTGTCATTTCCTATCGGGACAGGCCGGAAGGCAGTGAATCAAAACTGAATACCTATTCTGACGGGCTGAAAGTTCTGTTCACAATTGCAAGATTATATAAAAATTACAAGCCGATGCAGTTCTTCGGCATAATTTCGCTGATATTATTTCTGATTTCGCTGATATTTTTCATACCGGTTTTCTTGGAATATCTTGCTACAGGACTGGTGGCCAGATTCCCGACACTGATAGTCTGCGGATTTACTATGACGGCATCGCTTCTGTCATTTTTTTCAGGGATGATTCTGAGCTGTATCGTCCAGAAAAACCGGCAGGATTTTGAAATTGCACTGCATCAGTGTCACGAACGCTATCAATTATTGAAAGAGGGATAAGCTATCATGGAAAAAATCAAAGAATTTCCTGTACTTTGCCGGTTTCTGCCGGTGATTGCATCTGTAGTGACAGGTGCAGGATTCTGTTATTTTCTGGATTTTCAGACATCGAATCCATTTTCGGTGATATTTCTGTTTCTGCTCTGTCCGCTGTACCGGAAAGCATTGCAGATAACCTATGACCGGAAACTGACACTTGCATCCGTCACATGCGGTTTTCTGTTTATGATGTTCTTATGGCTCAGAAAAATGACATTCTACTGCTATGCAGAATACGAAGAACAGAAACTTCTGAAAACAGTTTCCATGACAATCGGATTTTTTCTGTTTTTCACGGCACTGACGGCAGTTTTATATGACATAATCCGGAACGCTGACCTGAATGCACCGCCTCCGGAACTCACCAGAAAGAAAAAACATCTGATTTTCTGGGGGACTGCCGGACTGATGTTTCTCTGCTGGTTTCCGTATTTTCTATATCTGTATCCCGGAGATGTGACGGCTGATTCCATTTCGGAACTGAATCAGGCAGAAGGCAACGAAGCCCTCTCGAATCATCATCCGCTTGCGCACACGTTCATGATTAAACTCTTTTTCGACTTGGGAAACTTCCTGTTTCACGATGAAAATATGGCTCTTGCGACATACAGCATCTGTCAGGCGGTACTGCTGGCGATGGCATTTTCCTATCTGATTTTGACAATGTATGAATTCGGAATCCGAAAACGTTGGACTGTTCTGATTTTTCTGTACTATGCATGTCTGAGCTATCATGCCTGCTACAGTTTCACGATGTGGAAAGACATCTGGTTTGCCGGCATCATGACAGCTTTTGCGGTCACGCTCTGGCGGATATTCGTCCGTTATGAAACATCCGGAAGACAGAAACCGGATATTTCTCTTTTTGAAAATCTGATGTTCTATCTCATGGGGACAGGTGTCTGTCTGTTCCGTAGCAACGGTCTTTATGCTTACCTGTTCTTTCTGCTGTTCTTTGCATGGTATCACATCCGGAAAAAACATTTCCGTCCGCTGATAACCGCCGTGACGGCTCTGATAGTTGCATTGATAATCAAGATTCCGGTTTACAATGCTCTGCATGTCACTCCGCCAGATACTATCGAATCCCTTTCGATTCCTGCCCAGCATATCGCCGGTGCACTCTATGACGGTGCGGAACTCTCCCCCGAACAAAATGAATTGTTAAGTCATATTGTAGATGTTTCCAGAATTCCGGAAACCTATGTTTCTGAAATTTCCGACCCTATCAAAAATCTTGTCCGTGAAACGGATAATCAGGAATATCTTGAAGAACACAAGCTTGAATTCCTGAAATTCTGGATTGATTTCGGGCTTGCGTATCCGGCAAGTTATCTGAAAGCGCAAATCAGCCAGACTTATGGATATTTCTATCCGGATGTACAATACTGGGTTTATCCGGGGGAATTCCGGAATGATAATTTCATTTTTCATAAAAACTGTCTTGTTCCGGAATCTGTCGGAACATTTCTGGATGATTTACGGAATATGTATACAAAAGTGCCTTATCTTGGCATGTTCTGGAGTATCGGCTTTATGACGTGGATACTTGTATTTATGACGGGGGCGGTATTCGTCAAGAAGTCCAAAAAATTTCTTCTGATATATCTGCCGGCTGTCGGTGTACTTCTGACATTGATGATTGCAACGCCTGTTTTCTCTGAATTCCGGTATGCCTACTGTATTTTCACGGGAGTGCCGTTATTCTGCGTAATTCCGTTTCTGAATACTGAAATTCTGAAACAGCCTGTCAAAGCCCTTCCTGTTACAGAAAAAAATCCCGAAACAGATACTTGACAAATCCGGAAAAATATGCTATCATCTGAATAAATAAATTTAATTCAGAAAGAGTGATTGATGTATGTTAAAAAATATTCCGCCTATCCTGTCTCCGGAACTTCTGAAAGTTCTTTGTGAAATGGGACACAGTGACAGATTAATCATCTCGGACGGTAACTTTCCGGCTGAAAGCATGGGAAAAAATGCGATAGTCATCCGATGTGACGGACATGGCGTGCCGGAGCTTCTGGATGCGATTCTGACAGTCTTTCCGCTGGATACCTATGTGGAAAAGCCCGTCAGCCTGATGGAAGTCATGAAAGGTGATACCGTGGAAACGCCTATCTGGGATACTTATAAAGAAATCATCGCCAAGCATGACCCCAGAGGTGCAGAAGCAGTCGGTACTATCGAGCGTTTTGCATTCTACGAAGAAGCCAAAAAAGTTTACTGCATCATCGCCACAGGCGAGAAAGCACTCTATGCGAATATCATGCTTCAGAAAGGCGTTATTTAAAAACAGAATAAATGAAAAAATCTGCTGAACATTTTGCAAAACGTCCAGCAGATTTTTTCAACAAAAAATTTGTTGTTATTATCCAAATACTTCGCCTTGATTTTAGTAAATATCATGTTTTTTTATTAATTTTATTGGCAAAACAATAAATGTAATGTTACACTAATTATAGTTTCAATTGCATGATTATTTTATAAAAGGAGATTTTATATTATGTATAATTTATACACCAAAGAAGAAATGATTTTATGTGATGAACTTGCTATTGATACAGAATCTGGTGAGTTTCTCCATGAGTTTGCAACAGTAGCAAGAGACAGCAATTTAAATATGTCAGTTGCAGTCAATCCAGACAGAAACAGAAACTTAAAAAATATAGAGTACTTTAAAGTCTATAATCATGTCAACCCTCAAAGAGCTACAAAAATAGCAAGAATTCAGTTTCGCCATCCTGAATATATCATTCATAATAATAATAAACGATTGAAAAACTGGACTTTAACTTCTGATGATAAAGCTTCACTTTTGAAACTGCTGAATTCAGAGTCAAAAAAAGATATAATTCCTCAAATTACTGTATGGCAATCCTTGATTATAAGCTTTAATTATGAAATGGGTCTGGATACTGCGGAGACTCTGAAAAATAAATATAAAAAATTAATTTATCCTGATTTTCTTCCGATTGACCTTCCGATTCCGGATTATAGAAAGTTTTTGTAAGATATTCTGTTTTAAATAGAAAATGAAAATTGCAATTGAAATGACAGAAAAAGTCCTGTCGGATTCCGGCAAGGCTTTTTTATCAATTATCGAAGATAATATCAATAATCAATTCTAGAATATCTACAAACAAATCTGTCAAATAATTTCCCTGTTTCATAGTAATGCCTCACTTTCTGAGAACTTTTTATGTAAGTTTAGTTTACATAATACTCCAAACAATTTTGAATTTTCTGCTATTGAGCCTATTATATTATAAGTTTCTGGCTTTGTCAATAGTTTTTGTCAAAAAGGTAAATATATTTTACCTATTTGTAACCATCCTGCCGAAATCTGCAAAAAAATCACAAAAATCAAGCAAATAGCATTGACGAGACACATTTTTTGTGTTATAATATAATGAGTATTGTATTCTGATTTGATATTATGGAGGCAATGAAAAACTATGTTTCAGATTATAAAGAAAAAAAGGCTCAATTCCTCTGTCACGCTGATGGAATTCGATGCACCGTATATTGCAAAAAAAGTCAAAGCCGGACAGTTTGTCATCTTCCGTGTGGATGAGCAGGGCGAACGTGTTCCGCTGACTGTCGCAGACAGCAATCCCGAGAAAGGCACAATTACGCTGATTTTCCAGATTGTCGGACGTTCTACCATGAAACTGGACGCCCTCAATGAAGGTGACAGCATCGCCGATTTGGCTGGGCCTCTCGGACTGCCGACAGAACTCCCCGAACATGCAAAAAATATTTGCATCATCGGAGGCGGTGTCGGATGTGCTATTGCTTATCCGCAGGCCAAAAGCTGTTTTGCACAAGGCTTGCATACCGATGTTATTGCTGGTTTCCGGAATAAGGAGATTGTCATTCTGGAAGAAGAATTCAGGAAAAACTGTCATGAATTAATCATCTGTACCGATGACGGCAGTTATGGTCAGAAAGGCTTTGTTACAGATGCCCTGAAACAGCGCATTGAAAACGGTATGCATTATGATGCTGTTATCGCCATAGGTCCTGTCCCGATGATGAAATTTGTTTCCCTGCTGACAAAAGAATATCAGATTCCGACAATTGTGTCTCTTAATCCGATTATGGTTGACGGTACGGGTATGTGCGGTGGATGCCGTGTAACAGTCGGCGGAAAAATCCGCTATGCCTGCGTGGAAGGCCCTGACTTTGACGGCCATCAGGTCGATTTTGATGAGCTTATGCATCGCAACGGCACATTCCGTGAACGTGAAGCAGAATGTCGCATGATGACACAAGCCGATACACTTTAAAAAAATCAGGAGGAAGTTACAATGCCAAATATGTCTCAGAAAAAAGTACCGATTCCGGAACAGACTCCCGAAGTCCGTGCTCATAATTTTGAAGAAGTTACGCTCGGATATACCGAAGAAATGGCTGTCGAAGAAGCGACCCGCTGTCTGAACTGCAAAAATATGCCGTGCGTTTCAGGATGTCCTGTCAATATCCGAATTCCAGAATTTATCAAGAAAATCACGGAACGCAACTATGAAGATGCATATCAGATAATTCACACATCGAGCAGTTTGCCGGCTGTCTGCGGTCGAGTTTGTCCGCAGGAGAGACAGTGCGAAAGCAAATGTGTCCGTGGAATCAAGGGCGAGCCTGTCGGTATCGGCCGTCTGGAGCGTTTTGTTGCTGACTGGCACATGCGGAATGCAGATGCTTCTGCGCAGAAACCCGAACCCAATGGCCATAAAGTTGCAGTTGTCGGCGGAGGTCCTGCCGGTCTGACCTGCGCCGGAGATTTGGCAAAACGTGGTTATGCCGTAACTGTTTTTGAAGCTTTCCATGTTGCCGGAGGCGTTCTGATGTATGGAATTCCGGAATTCCGTCTGCCGAAGGCTATCGTACAGAAAGAAATCGAAAATCTGAAAGCTCTCGGTGTTACCATCATGACAAATATGATTATCGGCAAGGTCTTTTCAATTGATGAACTTATGGAACAGGGATATGAAGCTGTTTTTGTAGGTTCTGGCGCAGGTCTGCCGAGATTTATGGGTATCGAGGGTGAATCCCTGATTGGTGTCTGCTCTGCAAATGAATACCTGACAAGAATCAATCTCATGAAAGGCTATAAAGAAGACTATGATACGCCTGTTCTGAAATCGAAAGCCGTTGCTGTCTGTGGTGGGGGCAACGTTGCTATGGACGCCGCAAGAAGTGCGCTCCGCATGGGTGCAGAACATGTCTATATTATCTACAGACGTTCCGAAAACGAAATGCCTGCCCGTAAAGAAGAAGTACATCATGCTAAAGAAGAAGGCGTAGAATTTCTGACATTGCAGAATCCGGTCAAGATTCTCGGTGACGAAAACGGCCGTGTCCGTGCTGCTGTCTGCCAGAAAATGGAACTCGGTGAACCCGATGCTTCCGGCAGAAGAAGCCCTGTTCCGATTACCGATTCTGAATATGAACTCGCTGTTGATACAGTCATCATGGCGATTGGTACTTCTCCGAATCCGCTTATCCGGACAACAACCAAAGGTCTGGAAGCAAATCAGCGTGGATGTC
>JAFRMZ010000059.1 GCA_017430465.1 Oscillospiraceae bacterium | reverse complement strand
GAGGCAACATGCAGTTTTTTGGCCGTTTTTTCTTTATCCTTGCTTTTGGGAAGTTTCCATTCTCGAAGATTCCGTTCCCAGAAAGTGGCAATCGGTTCAAGAAGATAGGCAAGAATCAGTCCCCAGATAACCGGACTGATGCCTTTCATGATTTTGACAAAAAAATCGGAAATATTTCCCAGATACTGAATCAGATAATAAAATAAAATTGCAGATGCAATAACCAGAAATGTCCAGATGAATTTGGAAAGTTGTTCCTGAAAAGGGGATTTTCCGGAAGGCTCGTCAAATTCCTGTTCATTTTCGGACATAGAACCTCTCCTTTCTTAAGGGGAATTCAGAATTCAGGACTGTGCAGCATTGGCAAAAGCGTTCTGAAACTGAATTTCCTGAGCGTTGACAGCATCATCACCCATAACGGGAGGACAGTGCTGGAATGTGCCGTCCGGCTGACCGATACGGGCTTTGACATTATCGGCAAGGCAGAGTTTCACCAGCCTGACAGCCTGTTCCCGAAGCTTCTTGTTTAACAGGGGAACAGCGACTTCTACACGGTGAACAGTGTTTCTTGTCATGAAGTCAGCCGAACTGATATAGACTTTCCGGCGGTTTTCTGTACCGGCAATATAAATTCTGCTGTGTTCGAGATACCGACCTACAATACTGATAATTCTGATATTGTCAGTATATCCGGCGACATTGGGTTTCAGACAGCAGATACCACGGACAACAAGTTCAATTTTTACACCCGCCTGAGAAGCTTCGGCGAGCTTGTCCATAATCTGCTTGTCACTGATGGAGTTTACTTTAGCAGCAAAATAGGCTTCTTTGCCGCTTCTGGCCTGCTGAATTTCTTCATCAATCATAGCGAGAATGTGCGGTTTCAGACCTAAGGGCGCAACAAGAAGCTGTTTGGTTTCCCTGACAAGCGTATCAGTAGAAAGCACATCAAATACATGATGCGCATCTTCAGCAATTTCGGGATTGGCAGTCATCAGAGATAAATCCGTGTAGATTCTGGATGTTTTTTCGTTATAATTGCCTGTACCGATTTGAACAAAATTTTCCAGACCGTTTTCTGTTTTGCGGGTAATAAGCAATAATTTCGAGTGCACTTTCATATTGTGAGGGCCGTAGATAACGGTACATCCGGCATCAATCAGACGTTCAGCCCAGCGGATATTATTTTCTTCATCGAATCTTGCACGGAGTTCTACCAAAACAAGCACATCTTTGCCGTTTTCGGCAGCCTGACAGAGCGAGGCAATCACACGGCTGTCAGAAGCAAGACGGTAAAGCGTAATTTTGATAGAAGATACATCCGGGTCAATTGCAGATTCATCCAGCAGACGCAGAAACGGCGAAATAGATTCATAGGGATAAGATAATAAAATATCACGCTTGGCAATTTGTGTCATCATGCTGATTTTCGGAGAAATATCCGTTCTGTTCTGTGGTTTCTGAGGTGCAAAGCGCAGTTCAGGCGCAGAATTGAATTCCCCTAACTGATAAACAAAAGACAAATCCAGCGGAGTCTGCTCCAGAAACAACTGTTTCGGTGATAAATTCAGCTTTTTAAGCAAGTATTTTTCTGCTTCTTCATCAAGTGCAGAATTCATCTGTAGACGGACAGCCTCCTGTTTGTCCCGCTTGCGGATTAAATCTTTCATCGTATCCCGAAAATCAGAATCTTCATCCTGTGCAGAGCTTTCAAAATTGATAGAACCGCTTCTTGTCACACGGATGACAGCAGAATCTATTACTTTATCATTTTTGAAAATTTGCGGAGCAAAATGCAGAATCAAATCTTCCAGCAGAATGAATCTGCCCGATTTTCCCAGCCGGATGATTCTGTCAGAACCGCCTGCCGGAATAATTCCCATTTTGATTCCCGATTTCGAAGCAAGATGCACAGCAACATAAATTGCCTTGTTCTTCAGAAACGGGAATGGCTGACGTTTATTCAGCACAATCGGAGAAAGAAGCATCTTGACTTCTCTCTTGAAATATTGTTCCAGAAAGATTTTTTCTTCCGGAGAAGCATCAGAAAATGCAATGTGCATGATACCGTATTCCCGAAGCTTTGCCATGGTGTTATAATACGCCGTATCTTTTCGGGCAAGAAGTTCATGAATTTCTTTCAGCATGGCTTTCAGTTGCTTTTTAGGCGTCATGCCGGAGCGTGAATCTTTTTTATGCTGGCTGGTTTCTGCCTGCATTCTGTCGAGCATCGTGCCGATGCGCACTTGTACAAATTCATCCAGATTGCTTTGATAAATTGCTGAAAAACTAAGCTGTTCCAGCAAGGGAACACTGCTGTCTTCGGCTTCTTCCAGCACACGCTGATTGAACTGAATCCATGAAAGTTCACGGTTCATGTAATAAGGTTTGGTCATAAGTAAAACGCCTCCGTTCTGAGCATCAGATTAGTGTTGTATTTATTATAGCACAAAAGTTTCCGAAATGGAATAGTTTTTGCTGAGATTTTATTTAAATTTTTATTTTTCTGACAAAAAAGCCCCTGTACCAAAAGCACAGGGGCAGGAAAAACAACGTTCAGACAACGGTCTGAAGGTCAGATACCAGCTTGATGCCGGCTTGTGTCAGAATGTCAGATGCTTTTTTCTCATCATCCACATGCATGACAATATAGGCATCTTTGCCGATAACTGTAATGCAGGCATACAGATAGTCAATATTGACATCGGCTTCGGCAAGCAGTTTCGTTACGGCACTGAGTCCGCCGGGATGGTCATTCATTGCCACGCAGAGCACTTTGGTGATAGTTGACATGAATCCTTTGGCTTTCAATGCCTGCTGTGCTTTGTCGCAGTCACTGACAATCATGCGCACAATGCCGAAATCTTTAGTATCTGCCAGAGACATGGCACGGATGTCGATACCCGTTTCTTTGAGTTCTTCAGTCACTTTCACAAGCTGACCGGGTTTGTTCTCCATAAAAATGGAAAGCTGATTTGCAGTCATGAGAATTCCTCCTTTTGCATAAAATAGTAATTTAATGATTAAAACTCATAGCCGAGTTTAAAGGCCTTTTTATTTAATTCTACAAATTTAGGCTTGACAGTCTGTTCCAGAGCTTCTATCCACTTGTCATACTCAATATGGAAATGCTTTGCCAGTTGCCCCATCAGAACAATATTGACTGCCTTGGAAGAACCGGCTTCTTCAGCAAGTGTAAGAGCATCCATCGCTTCAATCTGTACGCCCTTGGCTGTCAGTTCATCCAGAATGTTTTCAGGATATTCTGCTGCACCGGTGATAACAGGCATCGGGTCAATTCTCTGCGTGTTGGTGATGATGACACCGCCCTTTTTCAGCAGATGGGCATATCTTGCCGCTTCGATTCTCTCGAAAGAAATAATATAATCCGCTTCGCCGGACTGTACTACCGGAGAATATACCTTGTCGCCGTATCTGACATAAGTGATGACAGAACCGCCACGCTGACTCATGCCGTGAACTTCCGAAACTTTAATATCATAGCCTTCATTGACAAGCACTCTGCCGAGCAGTTTGCTGGCAAGCAGTGAACCCTGTCCGCCGACTCCGGCAATGACAATGCCTTTTGTATTCATGAAACATTTCCTCCTGATTGATTAGTTAAAAATATATTTTTCTGCCGATTCTACTGCATTTCTTACACAGTCATCACAGGAACAGAGGACTGTTCCAGTTTCGATGCCTTTCAGGTCTTTGCAGATGGATGCACCGGATTTCTGCGTGAAATCCTGATGAATCTGTCTTGCCGTGCCGAGCACAGGTCTGCCCTGAAAATGCTTCAGACCGAGGAGCATTTCTGATGCACAGAGCGCACCGCAAGTGCCCTCCATACAGCCCATGCCTCCGCCGAATGCTGCGCCCATCTGCTGGAGCATTTCCGGCGAAACAGCAAGTTCATCGGCAAAAGCCATCAGAACTGCCTGACAGCAGTTGTTTCCGTTATGCTTGTAATATACAGCCAGTTCTTTTTTATTTGTCATAAAATTTCTTCTTTCCTGATTAATAAATTTCTGAATTTCTGTCTGTTTTGTGGGGTATCGGGAATATGCAGAAACAAATCATTATTTTTGTTTCCTGCAAAATAGAACCAAAGTTCATGATTTCCGGTTTTGCTGACAATTTTTTGAGGACGTTTATCGAAGATACCGTACCAGCCATCATTTGTGATATATCCCATTGTAGAAACTGCACAAATAGTTATCATCAGAATATAGCCGATACAAGAGATTACATGCCATAAGTCATTGGTTTGGAGATAGCTGACTACCGCTACAATTTCACAGAAAATGCCGATTGCACAGAGGATATAATAAAATCTGCCGTATCGGAGATGAAATTTCAGGATGCCGGACTGTTTCGCTTTCCTGTAAACCGGAACGCTGTTGATGAGGATGCTGATAAACAGCACGATACCTGCCGGAAACGGCAGTATCAGAAAAATGATATCAGCTGTCATAAAACCACCTTCTTTCAGCGAGCCGCTTTTTTGATTAAACCAAATGCCCCCAGAAATGCGAACAGATACCCTTTCACCAGACTGCCGATAAATTCGCCTTTCAGTTCTGCTAAATCCAGAATGGAAAACAGATGAGAGGTGCAGTTGCCAAGTGTAATTTCAGTATCATATTCTTTCAGAGCCGAATGTACTACCATTGCCCATGATATGTGCTCTCCGGCATAAACAGCAATCAGCATGACAACTGTGCAGATAATGATTGCAGAAGTATCCATGTTTCCGCCGAATTTTGTATAGCCGAACAGAATGCCGAATGCTATCACAAAGCCTACAATCGCCGCTGTAAATCCCAGATACCCCAGAATAATCCACAGAAATACACCCGGCAGACTGCCGATAACTGCGCCGGCAATGCCTTTTCCTAAAGAACTTTGATTTTCGTACATAATAAATTTCCCTTTCCCTAAGTATAATTTAGAATCTGATAATTATTCGCCGTCATGAATGGCATCGAACGGACAGAGCTGTTCGCATACACCGCATCCGACACAAAGTGTGTTGTCAATGCCGGCCTTGCCGTCAGCATCAATATGAACGGACGGACAGCCGAGTTTCATACAGCGTTTACAGCTTCTGCACTTGTCTTTATCGACAACAACGGGCTTTTTCGGCTTGACATATTTTAATAATACGCACGGACGGCGGGAAATAATCACAGAAGGTTCAGCAACAGCGAGTTCTTCTTTTACTGCCTTTTCACATTCATCAAGATTGTAGGGGTCAACGACTCTTACTCTGTTGATGCCCAGTGCATGACAGAGAGCTTCAAGGTCAATTTTGGTTGCAGGGTCGCCCTTGATATTATAGCCGGTTGTCGGATTCTG
This sequence comes from Oscillospiraceae bacterium, assembly GCA_017430465.1. Taxonomy (GTDB): domain Bacteria; phylum Bacillota; class Clostridia; order Oscillospirales; family Ruminococcaceae; genus UBA3855. The sequence goes on along the minus strand of JAFRMZ010000059.1, from coordinate 8,015 downwards.
CTGATGGCCTGTCATGCCGGTGATGGAGTTGTCCAGAATAATAACAGTCGAATTCGAGCCGTTGTAAGCAATATTCGCCAGACCGGTCATGCCGGAATGCATGAACGTAGAATCTCCGATAACAGCAACAGATTTATTTTCCGTTTCGCCCTTGGAAGCCTTGTTATAGCCGTGCAGTCCGGAAATAGATGCCCCCATGCACAGCGTAGAATCCAGAGCACATAACGGTGCGGCAGAACCAAGTGTATAACAGCCGATGTCACCCAGAACCGTGATTTTATTTTTCGATAATACATAGAACATACCACGATGAGGACATCCGGAACACATCACCGGAGGACGCATCGGAACAGCAGTATCTGCGGTGACGGTTTCCTTTGCAGGCAGACCAAATGCAGCAGCAATGCTTTTCTGAGAGTATTCGCCTAGAGGTGTGAACAGTTCCTTGCCGATAACTTCAACGCCGATATTCTTGCAATGGCTTTCGATAATGCCGTCTAGTTCTTCGACAACATAGAGCTTGTCTACTTTCTGCGCAAATGCCTTAATCTTCTGAACAGGAAGCGGATTTACCATGCCGAGCTTCAAAATGCTGACAGCATCGCCGAATACTTCCTTGACATACTGATAACATGCGCCGGATGTGATAATGCCTATCTGTGTACCACCGATTTCAATTCTGTTAACTTCAGCAGTTTCAGCATATTCAGTTAATTTTCTGGTGCGTTCTTCCACAACCGGATGACGTTTAATAGCGTTTGCCGGTGCCATAATATATTTTGCCGGATTTTTTTCATAAGCAGGACATTCCGGAACAACACGGTCTTCCAGCGCAACAACGCTCTGAGCATGAGCAATTCTGGTACACATGCGAAGCAGACAAGGGGTATCGAATTTTTCAGAAATTTCAAACGCAAGCTTAGCAAATTCCTTACATTCAGAAGAATCTGCCGGTTCGAGCATAGGCACTTTCGCACCGATGGCATAATGACGGGAATCCTGTTCGTTCTGAGAAGAATGCATTCCGGGGTCATCTGCAACACAGACAACAAGTCCGCCGGTCACGCCTGTATAAGATAAGGTGAACAACGGGTCAGCAGCGACATTCAGACCGACATGCTTCATGGCGCAGGCCGTTCTGACCCCACGCAGAGATGCGCCGAATGCAGTTTCCATAGCTACTTTTTCATTTGGTGCCCATTCACAGTAGATGTCATCATAAGTAGCAGCAAATTCTGTAATTTCTGTACTTGGGGTGCCCGGATAGCTGGATACTACCTGCACGCCGGCTTCGTATAATCCTCTGGCAACAGCGGCATTGCCAATCATTAATTCTTTCATGTATTATAGTTCCTCCAAAATATAATATATAATCAGTCCTGACATTCGTTTCTCTTGTCAATGATGCGCTTGGCTTTGCCTTCATATCGCTGAATGGACTTGGGCGCAACAAGCGTGACTTTTGCCTGAATCCCTAAGACTGTTTTGAGCTTGTCGGCTGCTTCTTTCTGAAGCTTTTCCAGATTTTCAAGCTTTTCGAGCAGAGCTTCGTCAATGATTTCAATTCTGACTTCCAGATAATCTGTATAGTTTTTTCTGGTCAGAATTAATTCATAATGTGGGGAAATCCCTTCGATATTTGCCATAACGCTTTCAATCTGGGACGGGAAGACGTTCACGCCACGGATTTTAAGCATATCATCGCTTCTGCCCTGTACTTTTTCCATACGTGCGTGCGTACGTCCGCACTTGCATTTTTCATAATGAATTCTGGTGATGTCTTTGGTTCTGTAACGCAGTAGCGGAATGCCTTCTTTCGTGAGCGTTGTGACAACAAGTTCACCTTTTTCACCTCTGGGGAGCACTTCTCCGGTTTCGCTGTTGATGATTTCCGGCAGAAAATGGTCTTCTGCAAAATGCAGACCGCATCTGTATTCACATTCACCGGAAACGCCCGGTCCCATTAATTCGCTCATGCCGTAATTGTCAGTGGAGAACAGGCCAAAGCCCTTTTCGATTTTATCTCTCAGTGCATCGGTACAGCCTTCCGAACCGAACAGGCCGATTCTTAATTTTAATTCATCGTTGGAGATGCCCATTTCATGAGCGACTTCACTCATATACATAGCATAGGACGGCGTACTGATGAGAACACTTGTTCCGAAATCTTTCAGGAGCATAGCTTGCTTCTGGGTATTGCCGGAAGATACCGGAATAACAGCACAGCCGAGTTTTTCGAGTCCGTAATGCAGGCCGAGCGCACCGGTAAACAGGCCGTATCCGAATGAAATTTGTGCAACATCATTATCATTGACACCAACCGCCGCACAAAGGCGGGCTACGCAGTCACTCCAGTTATTGAGGTCATTTCTGGTATAGCCGACTACTGTTGGTTTTCCGGTTGTACCGCTGGAAGCATGGATTCTGACAATTTCCTTCATAGGCTTGGCGAACAGGCCGTAAGGATAATTATCACGAATATCGGCTTTTGTCGTATAGGGGATATACTGGATGTCCGACAGTGTCTTGATTTTATCCGCTGTTACGCCGGCTTCGGTAAGTCGTTTGTGATAGAACGGCACATTATCCATGCAGTACTGCACCTGATGTTTCAGCCGTTCAAGCTGTAATGTCTCGATTTCCTGACGGGACATGGTTTCGATGTCTTTTTGAAAAAACATGGGAAAATCACTTCACTTTCTTGGTTTAACGCTTTATCGCTTTTGTGCATAAAACATAGTTTTTTGATATTATAACTCAAATAAACCTGTCATTTTGCATGATTAGTCTTATTATAGCATATTTTCCGTGTGATGTCAAGAAATAAAAATTCCCTCTGTAATAAAGAGGGAATTTTATGTTTCAATCGCCGTGAGGCGTGCAAGATGCATCTGCAAGGCTGACAGAAGTCACAAAGGAACGTGACAGATAGTTTCAATCGCCGTGAGGCGTGCAAGATGCATCTCAAAGCTTGAAAAGATGGCACGTATCAAGAAAGCGTTTCAATCGCCGTGAGGCGTGCAAGATGCATCCTTTACACAACATTGTAAATTATTGCTGACAATAACAGTTTCAATCGCCGTGAGGCGTGCAAGATGCATCAATCAAAACTCGCTAAAATTATTGTCAACAATAAAGTTTCAATCGCCGTGAGGCGTGCAAGATGCATCCAAGTATCAGCGGAAGTCTTTTAAACTGCCCATTGTTTCAATCGCCGTGAGGCGTGCAAGATGCATCAGTGTATCTAATCCTATAGACGACAACACCTCTGTTTCAATCGCCGTGAGGCGTGCAAGATGCATCGGACTTTTTTTACTTGCTGTAGTTATTGCTCTTGTTTCAATCGCCGTGAGGCGTGCAAGATGCATCGGACTGGAACAGGAGGAACAAATAAAAACGATGCAGTTTCAATCGCCGTGAGGCGTGCAAGATGCATCTGCAAAAAATAATAAAAAATCAACCCCCAAAAGAGGAACTATTGTGCAGAATCATATAAGATTCAGCTTTATAAAATAGTATAGCACAATTTTATAAAAATGTCAAGGCTTTAATGTCAAGGCTTTTTGGAATATTTTAGAAAAAGTCCGGTGCGAATGACACTTTTTCCCTGAAAAAAACAGGACATAATTACCTGCATTCGCACCAGCAGTTAGAATAATTTTAAATTATCGCAGGTCGCATCCTGCCTGCGCCAGCATATTCCATGTAGCGCAGTCTACCTCTCCGGTCACGGGCAGTGCACACATGCTCTGAAATAACTGCACCGCCCGAACGGTTTCGGCGTCATAATCACCAGTAACGTGCACTTCCGGCAAGTTGCTGTAATGATGTGAAAGTTCCATCAGAATCACCTGAATCACCGCAGCAGTGAAACAGTGTTCCCCCGCATGAATGACCGTATGTTTCTTTTTCGGAAACGCTTCCAGAGGCTGAGGCGTGTCTCTTATATCGGCAAGATAAACAGAAACGATTTTCTCCCATGTTGTCTGGTTGGTTTCTCCGGTTTCTGTCAGATTGCTGAATTTCTGAAACGCCCGTACTGCTGTCTGCGTCTTTTCGTCATAAATACCAGTAGGAAGCACACACGGAATCTCCGGATGATAATAGGAAATTGCATTCAGATATTTCTGCAATTCCAGAATATGCGCTTTTTTCTGTGCCTGCGTATAAGCCATAATCTTACCCCTCACTTCTGATAACATAGCCGGGTGCTTGGTAAGGCCGTTTGTCATAGCCGAATCTTAAATCAGAGTACAATCCGCTGACTGCATCCCATGTCACAACCCCTACTGCCCCATTTTCGGGCAGACCCGAATATCTCTGGAATGCCGTTACAGATGCCCTTGTCAGAGGGCCGAAATAACCGGTGTTCCGTACAGCCGGAATTTCAGAAATCGTCTCGTGGATAAAGCTAAGATATTCCTGAAGAATCCGGACATAATCGCTGGTGATGCCTTCCTGAAGAACTGTTCCGGGATAGGGAACAGGAATATATTCAGCGACATCTGTAGGGATAGATTCTACAATGCCGGCATAAGCACGGTAAATGTCATCCCATGTGCGTTCATTGACTTCGCCTGTCTGCGGAAGTCCGAACAGTTTCTGAAATGACCTGACAGAAATTTTTGTCTGTTCGTCATAGATGCCGGTAATCTGCAAAGGTTGAACGGCTTCGTAATAAGCTCCGATAACAGCAAGAAAATATTGCAGGCCACGTACTTGTTCGTTCTGCATGTCTTCGGAAAGATTTTCCTGAAACTGTGTCGGGAATTCACCGGGGGAGATGCCTTCGGAATCGAGTTCTGCTAGCCGTTTGACGCTGGTGTAAATGTATTCTATCTTGTACCATGTGGATTTATCAATTGTGCCTGTTTCCGGCAGATTAAAAATGCGCTGAAAGCTTCTGACGGTATTTTCTGTAGAAGCATCATAAAAACCATTGGCATCGGGAATTTTTGGAATTGCCGGATAGTTTCGGGAAATGCGGTTCAGTTGAATCTGGGCTGTCTGCACGGCCGGGCTGGATGTACCCGGTGTGAGGGCAGTTCCCGGATAAGAGGGTGTCGGTGTCCGGACAGGAGCATTTTTCACAATAGTAATATCATCTCCGTAGTAATATTGCAGAATTTCATAAGGCAGAAGACCTTGTTTTGCCAAATCGACTGTACCCCACTGGGAAAGTCCGCTGCATGTGACAGTTGTGCCGTTGCAGAAAGCCGTGAACAATGGTTCTATTTTTCCTTCCCGACGGATGTAATCATCAAACAATTCATCAACAAGGCGGGAGATGTTATCATAAATTTCACGGCCTTCAATAAATTTCTGGTCATACTGGGTCACTGCGGTAATATCAAACGGATAGCCTCTCGACTTGTACCATTCTGTATAGATTCGGTTAAGAGCAAAGGAGGTAATTGCGTAGATGTTTGCACGCAGTGCGGTTTCCGGCCATGTGGGATAGATTTCGCTGGATGCGACATTCTTGATATAATCCGGAAAAGGAAGTGTGACATTGGCAGTATTCTCATCCGGTGCGCCGAGATGGACAGTAATATTCTGCGGAATGAAAGGTTCACCTGTCAGCATGGTTATACACCTCCTGCTTCGGACGGGAATACAATGGTTTCAGTATCTTCATCAACAGCAAGAGGGAGAGGAATCATCTGGAATTCCTGACGGGAAGTGATGCCGGCAAAAATAGGAACATCTCTTGCTTCTTCACGAAAATAGCCGGATGCATAAATTTTAATATCACATGTTGCATAGGGAGAAGGATTATCCGGTTCTTGGGAAAGAGAGGCCGGCGGTGCAGGAAGGGTGACAGTAGGTGTCACACCGCTTTCATCCGTAGTCAGCAGATAATTTAGCTGTACTCTGTCGCCGATTCTGGTATAGATAGTAACTCTTGCACCGGATACGGGATAAGCATTATCGGCAGCAGATGCAACAACATAAATACTGCCTTCGGAAGTATTACGTTTTTCATAATCTTCCTGTGCCTGCCATTCGCTTGGAAGTGACGGTGTTTCCGGCTGAATATATTCCGGAAGAACCGGTTCACTGAAATCTTCTTCGGCAGGTTCGGGAAGTTCCGATTCAGTGAATTCTTCTGTAACGGGTTCGGGAAGTTCCGGTTCAGTGAATTCTTCTGTAACGGGTTCGGGAAGTTCCGGTTCAGTGAATTCTTCCGTAACAGGTTCGGGAAGTTCTGGTTCGGCACTGACAGGCAGAAAGCCTCTCGGCTGAGGAGGGTGCGGAGGTGCAGGAGGTGGAGGGCACGGCGGACAGGGCGGACATTCCGGAGGCTTGGGCGGCCTTGGAGGAGGAAACGGCGGAACAGCCGGACGGCGGTTACTGTACATACGCATCATTTCTTCTCGATATTTTCGGGAAAGTTCAGAAAAGGAATCTGCCATGCAGAAAACCTCGCTTTCACATAGATTCTGTAACAGCCTATGCCGGCAAAGATTGAAATATGCAGCAGAACATAAAAAACCGGACTGCACTTACAGTCCGGTTTTCTATTATCTTAAAGGGGGAAATAAGGAAATAGCAATCTTAAAAATTAGTTCGCATATAAAATACAAAAAGTATATCTGTTTTTTCTGTATGAGTATATTATAACCTATTTATTTGAAAAAGTCAATGAATTTTTTATGAAATTTATAGAAAAAATTCCGAAAACGATTAGCAAATATACGTTATGTAAAATTTGGAATCTGTTTCACGGAAAGTAAGAAAATAAAATGTTTTTGATTTTTTTATATATCAGAATCTGAAAAAACAGAACATAAAAAACCGGACAGATACGCAGTCCGGTTTTTTACATATTTATAAAAAGGGGGAAAATGAGGAAAGAATAGCTTTAATGAATATCATAGTTGGGATTCGGGTTGGGATATACGCGGTAAACAAAACCGTTTTTTGTTTTATGTCCGTCACCAGCCCAGATTTCAATTTGTGAGGGGTCATCTACACGATAGCAGATAATCCAGCGGATAAGCGGCGCATCAACATTATCAGAACGTTTGTGATACGGCATTTTAGTCGGATAATAATCATAATCTTTAGAGCCGTCATCATGTGCGCCGAGCTGTCTTTCATTAGATTTCTGATTTAAAAGTTTGCACATTTGTTCTACAAACAAGTCATATCTGCCTTGCTCATCAGTGGGATACCAATAAGGAAGCAGGTCAGAAACCTGATTTACATTTTTGTAATGACGGGAGTCATTATCCACATCGTGGTCTATACTATCAATACGAGCTACAGGCATGATTCCATAGTGACCTTCGCTGAATTTGCAGCCCTTTTTATAAGCCTTGACACTGTTATAATAGCCCGTATTTCCTTTCTGAATACATTCACCATCTGCGGTACATTCTGCAATGACATATTCTTTTCCGCAAATACTATAGAAAGAGGTAGCTGCATCGGGGTCAATAGCCAATGCACTGACTGCAGCCTTGTAAAGCACTTCAGCATTATCTATAGTTACTTTTTTTCTCGCTCTGTCAGCATAGCCATTCATGAATGGAACAAGAATAGCTGCAAGCACACCGATAATCGCCAGCACAACGACAATTTCTATCAAAGTGAAGCCTTTTAATTTCATATTTTTCTTTAACATAAAAATACACCCTTTCTCCTGCTGATATTTTTTGTTTTTTATCCGAAAATACAAAAAGTATATTTATTTTTTATTGTTTAAGTATATTATAGCCTGTTTTCTTGAAAAAGTCAATAGTTTTTTATAAAATTTATAGAAAAATTTACGAAATCGATTAATAATTATACTATTAGTAATGCGTAAAATTCGTTTAACAAGAAGTAAGTCAGTAAAACGTTTTAGATTCACATCCGGTCAGATTGTGAAAAAAATAACAAAAATCATAGTGTATTTCACCAAAATACAATTGTCTTTTTATTGCAGATGTGACAAAATCAATCCCGTCTGAAAAATAATTCAGGTAAATATCTTGACTTGTCAGGCAAAAAATAGTATAATAATTACT
>JAFRMZ010000058.1 GCA_017430465.1 Oscillospiraceae bacterium | reverse complement strand
CCCTGCTATGGCAGAGGGTTTTGTTTTTCATCATCTGGCTGTGCGGTGACGGCATCGGGTGCGATGCCTTCCGTGCTTTCCGGCAGAAACAGCGTTTTCAGCGTTGCAAAACAGATTTTAATATCCTGAATTATGCTGGGATGTGCAATATACATCAAATCCATCTGTAATTTATCATAGGGTGTGGAATTGTATTTTCCGTATACCTGCGCATAGCCTGTCAGACCGGCTTTTGCCTGTAACCGAAGACGGAATTCCGGAATTTCTTTTTCATACTGTCCAGCAATTTCCGGCCGTTCCGGCCGAGGCCCTACTACAGACATTTCTCCTTTCAGAATGTTGAAAAGCTGAGGAAGCTCATCAATCCGGAAACGGCGCAGAATTTTTCCTGTTTTAGTTACACGGTCGTCATCTTCGCCGGAAGAAAGCCTTGCAATGCCGTCACTTTCAGCATCGGGACGCATGGAACGGAATTTCAGAATCCGGAATGTTTTTCCGTCTTTGGTAAGTCTTGTCTGCTGATAGAATACTGTTCCGCCGTCAGACCTGACAGCTATCGCCGTTATCAGCATGACCGGAGACAGCAATAATAAAGCTGTTCCTGAAACAAGAATATCAAACAGGCGTTTGGTGATAATAAATTCCGGAACAGGCCGGTAACGTTCCACCCGCATCAAGGGCAGATGGAACATGTGCATTGTCCTTGCACTGCTCATGAGCAGGTCGCCGGTGCTGGGAATCACATAGGCAAGAATATTATGCTCAATGCAGTATTTCAGAATTCTGTTCCGTTCATGACTGTGAATATCATAAATAAATACAGTCTGGATGCTGTCATCTATCACGGAAAAGGCATCTGCAAGAAATTCCTGCACACAGCAGGTTTTTACAACGTTGAATTTGATGTCCATGCCGTATTCAGAAATCAGGCTTTCCATTTTTTCTTTCTGATTATAAATAATCACCGTCCGCAGGGGAGGAAATTTCCGGAAATACCATCGGTGCGCCAGAAGCGACCAAAGTGCCGAACATGCCGACTGTGCCAGAAAACAAAGCATTATCGGAAATAAATGCAGAAATCTGTGTGCCAGCAGATTCAGAATCACGGTCATAATTCCGTCTGCAAAGAAAACAGCCAGCATCTGACTGTATATCAGCTCTGAAATCCTCTGCAAAGAAATATGAAAGGCATCATAAATTCTGCTGAATGCCAGATACAGAATCATAAACAGTATCAGAATCACGGCATATTCTCCCTGCGAAAATACCTCCGTGCAGAATTGTTCCCGATAATAAAACGTAAAACAGAAAAATGGAATTGTCATCATTATCAGATTCAGAAATTTTACAGTTCTGACCTGTAAATCATGTTGGATTCCCATATTTTTTCTCCTATCTTGAAATGAAAAATCAATTACAGTATCTATCATACATCAAAAAGAAATTTTTGTCAATTGCCGGAAGTTGTCTCCGGAGAAAATTTTTCTTGACAGATGTGTGAATCTGTAGTAAAATAAAATATATAGTGGTTCACTATGCATTTCTGAAAAAAATAAAGGCGGTTAAGACTATGAATGTATATGATATGCAGCAGAAGATTCTTCAGCTCAAAAAGGAAAAAGATGTCTGTATCCTTGCACACAGCTATGTTGCAAGAGAAATCAGCGAAATTGCTGATTTTACCGGCGATTCTTACGGCCTGAGCGTACAGGCGGCAAAAGTCCCTAATCAAACAGTTCTGATGTGCGGTGTCCGGTTTATGGCCGAAACATGTAAAATCCTCTCCCCCGAAAAGAAAGTTCTGCTCTCGAATCCGCTTGCCGGCTGTCCCATGGCTGAACAGATGGATAAAGATATGATTTCCCAAGTAAAGCAGATGTATCCGGATTATCTCGTCATGGCGTATGTCAATACCACAGCGGAACTGAAAACTATTGCAGATGTCTGTGTAACATCTTCATCAGCCGTGCAGATTGCAAAAGCTGTCGAAAATGATAAGATTTTATTCATTCCTGACTGCAATCTTGGCGCATTTGTTGCCAAGCAAGTTCCTGAAAAAACAATCAAGCTGTTACAGGGAGGCTGTCCGATTCATGCTTCTGTCAAGCCCGAAGCTGTCCGGCAGATGAAAGCTCTCCATCCGGAAGCATTGGTTCTGGTGCATCCGGAATGCGTTCCCGCAGTCACCGAACAGGCCGATTATGTCGGCTCGACTACCGGAATTATGGCTTATGCCAAAAAATCTGATGCAAAAGAATTTATCATCGGCACGGAAATCAGCATTGCAGAACATTTACAGTATGATTGTCCGGATAAAATGTTCTATCCGCTGACAAAGCATCTCATTTGTCCGAATATGAAATCTACCACTCTGGTAGATGTCTACAGAAATCTGACGGGCGAATTCGGCGAAGAAATCCAGCTTGATGACGAAACTATCCGTCTCGCCAGAAGATGCATCGACAATATGATTCAATTAGGCGGTTAACTATGAGAGAAAAAGCTATGATTGCCATGAGTGGCGGTGTGGACAGTTCCGCAGCCGCTCTGCTGATGCTCGAAGCCGGTTATGAATGTATCGGCGTAACAATGCAGTTATTCCATAACGAAGATGCAGGCATTCCCAGAGAAAAATCCTGCTGTTCGCTCAGTGATGTCATGGATGCAAAATTAGTTTCCAGCAAGCTGGGGATATTGCATTATGTATTTAATTTTTCGGATAAATTCCGTGAAACTGTCATGACAAGATTTTCTCAGAGCTATGAAAAAGGTGCAACGCCTAATCCCTGTATCGACTGCAACAGATTTCTCAAATTTGATGCCATGGTTCAGCGTATGCATGAAATGAATTTCGATTATGTGGTTACCGGACATTATGCCCGCACGGAGTTCGATGAAGTTTCCGGCAGGTATCTGCTGAAAAAGGGCATTGATGAAACCAAAGACCAGAGTTATGTATTATATTCGCTTACGCAGGAACAACTGAAACATATTCGTTTTCCTCTGGGAACGTATCATAAGACTGAAATCCGTGCCATCGCAGAAAAAGCCGGATTTGTAAACGCACATAAAAAAGACAGTCAGGACATTTGCTTTGTGCCTGACGGCGATTATGCCGGCTTTCTGGAACGTTTTACGGGGAAGACTTATCCGGCAGGTGATTTTGTCGATACTTCCGGAAATGTTCTGGGTCAGCACCGAGGAATTATTCACTATACAGTCGGTCAGCGGAAAGGCTTAGGCATTGCTGCGAAATATCCGCTTTATGTGCAGGAAATTCGTACAGATACCAATCAGGTGATTTTAGGCAGAAATGAAGAATTATTCTCTGATTCACTCACTGCCGATGATGTCAATCTTATTTCTGTTGATAATCTTACAGAACCTTTGAAATGTTCTGCAAAAATCCGCTACAGACACCCCGAACAGCCTTGTACGGCGTGGCAGACAGCGGACGGCATCTTGCATGTCAAGTTTGATGAACCGCAGAGAGCCATCACCAGAGGACAGGCTGTTGTTCTGTATCATGGCGATACCGTCATCGGCGGAGGTACTATCCAATAAAATCAGAAAACCGGAGTGCTTCCACTCCGGTTTTTGATTATGCCAGCCAGTCTGTTCCGAATCTTCCGGCGAGAATATCGCAGAGGACTAATGCGGTAATGCTGTCCACCACGACACGTGCCCGATGAATGATAGCAGGGTCATGTCTGCCCTTGATTTCAAGAACAGCATTTTCATTCTTAAAGAAATCAACCGTATTCTGTGCCTGATAAATCGAGGGAGTCGGCTTGACGGCACACTGAAACAGAATCGGCATACCGTTTGTAATTCCCCCGTTGATGCCGGCATTGTGATTCGTTTCCGTGATGACGGAATTATTCTGCATTCTGAAATTGTCATTGTATTCGCTTCCGAATCCGTTTACCATATCGAACGCATTCCCGAACTGAACGCCTTTCACAGCAGGAATGCTGAACAAGGCGTGTGAAAGAAGTCCCTCCACTGTATCGAACCACGGTTCGCCGATACCGGCAGGAAGATTCAGCACTGCCGTCTCCAGTATGCCTCCGATACTGTCTTTCCGTTCAGCAGTCTGAATGATTTTTTCATGCATTTCAGAAGCCTTTGCTTCATCCAGAACAGCAAAACTTTTTTGATTCAGAGCCTGAATATCTTCTTCGAGATTCTGAAATTCTCTGTCCTGAATATTTCCGCATGACTTGATATGTGTGCCAATGAGGATATTTTTGGCTTTCAGGGCAGAGATGGCAATTGCTCCGCCTGCGACAAGTCCGGCGGTGATGCGTCCGCTGAAATGACCGCCTCCACGAAAATCTTCAAAGCCGTGATATTTGCAGTAGGCCGTATAATCGGCATGACCCGGACGGGCAAGGGCACGTGTGGCGGAATAATCCTTGCTTCTTGTCTGAGAGTTCGGAATCATAATGCTGATTGGCGTACCAGTAGTTTTGCCTTCATAAACACCGGAAAGAATCTGAAACGGGTCAGGCTCTTGTCTGGCCGTTGAGATACTGCCGGAAGGACGGCGAAGTGTAAGCTGTGACTGAATAAAATCTTCATCAACAGAAATTCCGGGGGCGAGTCCGTCCAGAACAACTCCGATTGCCTGTCCGTGACTTTCTCCGTAAATCGTAACAGAAACACTCTGTCCGAATGTATTTTTCATAATATAACATCATCCTTTTGTTAAGATTTAAGAAATTAAATTCAGTATATCATAAAAATAAAAACTTGTCAAGCGTAATAGAATGCAAGTATAATATGATATTAAAAACCAATATAGACAAAAAGGTTGACATTTTAGAATTTCTGTGCTATAATAGTTTTCGTCAGATAAGAATATATCTGATAAAATTTATTTTTTTTTGAGGTGATTTTTCATGAAACAGAATCAACATCAGAATCTTCAGAAACTTACACTGGCGGCTTTGCTGACAGCGTTCACAACAGTTGCAACGCTGGTGATTCAGATACCCTCTCCGACAAAGGGATATGTGAATCTTGGTGATTGTTTGGTAAATATTTCCGCATGGATATTAGGTCCTGCCTACGGTGCAGCGGCAGCCGGAATCGGTTCGGCTCTGGCGGACATCGTTTCCGGATACATGATTTTTGCACCTGCTACCCTGATAATCAAAGCATTGATGGCAGTGGCATCTTATTATATTTATCACAAGCTTTGTGAAAAATCAGGCTCATTCTGGGCAAGAATCACAGCTGCCTGCGTGGCTGAAATCATCATGACAGTCGGCTATATCGGATTTGAGTCAGTTGTAATGTATGGTTCTTTAACTGCGGCACTTGTCGGAGTACCCGGAGATATTGCACAGGGTATCATGGGGGCGGCTTCTTCCGTAGCAGTGTATGAACTGGTTCTGAAAAGAATTCCCAAACTGCATTTTAAATAATCTATAATTTGAATGAATCCCATCCAACGGACAGGTTATCTGTCCGTTTTTTTCTGTATAATTTTCATGAAAATCATATTGACTAATCTCAAAATTTATGTTATAATATAAAAGAATAACATCTGTATAGCACAGGAGATTCATACATGTAAACGGCACATAAAGGAGAACTCACATGAAAAATGAAAAAAAGAATAATGCGCAGATGAAATCCAATCAAATTCCAGACTTGCCCGAAGTGCCCTCTATTTCTAATATTGATACGCTGGAACTGGAAGATTTGGCAGACTCGTTTCCGTTTTCGGAAATGCTGGAAACTGAACCGGAGGCTGTTCTGGATGTTCCGTCTTTTTCCGGTCTGGATACGCTGGATATGGAATCTGCCGCAAAAACAATAGAGGATTTGGAAGAAGATACCTCCAGAAAAGAAATCCTTCCCGAAATTCCCGTTTTTTCTTCCGAGGAAGAACAGGAAGAAACAGAAGATTTCCCGGAAATCCCTTCTTTTTCCAATCCGGACGATTTCCCTGAAGAAATTTCTGATATTGCTCCCGAAATCCTGTCTCTTGCGGAAAATGTGCAGGATACTGAAGCACTTCCGGCCATCCCTTCTTTTTCTGATGAAAATGAAAAAGCACAGGCTAAAGAAAAAGCAAAATCAGAATTGGAAAATTTGCCCGAAATTTCAGCATTTTTTAATTTTGACAGCAGTAAAGCCCAGAGTGTCCCTGTTATTGAAGTACCCGAACGCCCCGATGAAGAATTTAAAGGTGACCTCTCAGAAGCAGAACTGGATATTCTTCCGCAGATTCCCTCCGTTCTGGATTTAAGCGAACTGGATTTGCTCTCTATGCCCGTCAATGCCGAAAATAATGCACCTCTGCTCGATGAAGATGCCGATTATCTGCCGGAAATCCCGTCCGTGACCGACTGGGAAGAACAGGACGATGATAAAATTCCGGCTATTGACGAAGAACCCGAAGAAGAAATTTTAACTCCTATGACAGAGGAAATGCTTGCTGAAGAAGAAATTGTCTATGTAGATGAAATGCCTCTTTCTGTCAAGGCCAAAAACGGCCTGCTTCGGGTACATATCCGCAGTTCACGCCAGCTTGTACAGGAAAATGACGAAACTTTCCGCAATATTCCGCATATTGATGAAAAAACACTGGAAGAAATCCGCAGATATAAAAAAGCAAAGGAAAATCCGGAATATCCCGCTGTCAAACCGGTTTCCAGAGAAGTCCGGCAGTATCTGGATGAGTTTCTGGAAGAACTCGCAGACCTTAACATTACACCGTCAAAACAGCGTGCTTTGAAATTATATCTCAGTGCCTCTCTGCCGGAAAAAAACAGAACGAAGGAAAACTGCTGGAATCTCTGGTATAAAGACCTGCATGTCCATGCCCTGCTGGACAGATATATCACCGGACTTATCCGCAACAGACAAATGTCCGGCCTTTCTGAAACCATGCTTCGGGAAGATATGCCCGTCTCTATGGATAAGAAAATTTTATCGGAAATTCTTCAGGAAATGCGTGATTCTGACAGAATTCACGAAACCAGAGGAGAATATTATATCCTCAAGTATCCCACTGTTCTGGAATTTCTGGTCGAAAATACAGAAGAAAAAGAACAGCATATCGAAGTTATCCGCCTTAGAATGCAGGGAAAATCCCTTGCTGAAATCGCCAAAACATTGAATCTCTCAAAAGAACATGTCAACCGTATTCAGAACAAAGTACTCCGTCTGGTGCAGAAACTCTGCCTGATTAACAGTACTTCCGTCTATGAGGAACGCTACCGTCCTCTGTTTGAAAGATATAATCTCAGCCGTGAAATTTTTACTGCCCTGACGAAAGAACCGGCAGAAGTATATCAGTATCTGTCCATGGTTTCTGTTGCCGGAAGTGCCAAGCCCGAAGAAATGAAATATGATTTCGGCGTTCCGGACTGGATTCGTGCTGCATGGAAAAAATATCAGGAAGAAAAACAGACTGACAAAAAATCTTGACAGTCCTGCCGGAATGTGCTATAATAATAAAGTTCTAAGTTTGATATATTTCAGAAACGGAGGAAATTATTGTGAAAGAAAAACTGGAAGCACTGCTTCATGACGGCGAGGCGAAAATTCTGGCAGTTGGTACGGAAACCGAATTGCAGGAAATAAAAGCCTCTCTGCTCGGCAAGCAGGGCTCTCTGACAGAAATTATGAAGGAAATGCCGAAACTCGACAAATCCGAACGCCCCGAAGTAGGCCGTATTGTTAACGAAATCAAGAATAAGCTCACTGCTCTTATCGAACAGCAGAGAGAAGCTTTGGTACTGAAAGCTTCTAAAATTTCATCTGATTTCGATGTCACTGTCCCCGGCATTGCACCACTCTCCGGCGGTCTGCATCCCATCACCCAGATGTGCTATGACCTGAATGATGCATTCCGTTCGCTGGGGTTTGAAATTTACGAAGAAGAAGATATTACAAGTGAATTGTATGCTTTTGATAAACTGAACTTCCCCCAGAATCATCCCGCCCGTGAAAGTATGGACACCTACTGGCTCGAAGGCCATGACACCGGCGCAACCAATGAAAAACTCTGTCTGCGTCCGCACCTCACCGGCGGAAGCGTCCGCTATATGCAGACACACAAACCGCCTTACAGATTCGTTTATCCCGGCAGAGTCTACAGAAATGAAACAACAGATGCACGGCATGAAAGAGCTTTCTTCCAGTACGAAGCCCTGATTGTAGACAAGAATATCGACTTTGCTTCCGGAAAAATTATGCTCCAGAGCGTACTCTCAAAAGTGTTCGGCAGGGAAGTGCCTGTCCGGATGCGTATCGGATTCTTCCCGTTCGTAGAACCCGGATTTGAAATTGATATGGGCTGTCTGGTATGCGGCGGCAAGGGATGCAGTGTCTGCAAAAATGTAGGCTGGATTGAAATCATGCCCGGCGGTACGCCTCATCCGAACGTACTCCGTGCGGCTGGTCTGAATCCTGATGAATTTACAGGTTTCTATGTCAACATCGGTCTTGACCGTCTTGTTATGATGCGCTACGGTGTGGATGATGTGCGTCTGTTCCACAGTGCTGACCTGAGATTCTTACAGCAGTTTAAATAACAGGAGGAAGAAAATCATGAAGTTGTCTTTAAATTGGATTAAAGATTATGTATCTATTCCGGATGATATGGACTTGAAAAAATTAGCCTATGATTTGACAATGTCTACTGTCGAAGTGGAAGATGTCAAGCCGCTGGCTGAAAGCTTTGATAAATTAATTGTCGGAATCATTCAGGAAGTTCTGCCGCATCCGAACGCTGATAAGCTCCGTATCTGCAAGACAGACATCGGAAACGGCGAAATCAAGGACATTGTCTGCGGAGGATGCAATCTCAAAGAAGGTATGAGAGTCGCTGTTGCCTGCCCCGGTGCAGTTGTCCGCTGGCATGGCGAAGGCGAACCTGTTGTCATCAAGAATGCAAAGCTCCGTGGTGTCGAAAGCTTCGGCATGATTTGCGCATCTTCCGAAATCGGCCTTGTGGATTTGTTCCCTGCTAAGGAAGAAGCAGAAATTACTGACCTGTCAGCATTTGACGTTCCGGCCGGTACTTCTCTGGCAGATGCCCTCGACCTGAATGATATTATTCTCGAAATTGATAATAAATCTATGACAAACCGTCCCGATTTATGGGGACATTATGGAATCGCCCGTGAAATTTCAGCCCTCTACAGCCTGCCTCTGAAAGAAATCAAAAAGTTCAATGCTTCCGGTCTTCCGGAAATGAAAGTCGATGTGCAGGATGCTGAAAGATGCCCCAGATATATCGGCGCAGAAATTAAGAATCTGTCCGTTAAGGCTTCGCCTTATCAGATGCAGAACAGAATCTGGAAAGTCGGTATGCGCCCGATTAACGCACTTGTTGATATTACTAACTATGTGATGCTGGCAACCGGTCAGCCGACACATGCCTTTGATGCTGACCACATCAAAGGAAATATTGTCGTTCGCAGAGCTTCCGAAAAAGAAGAACTTCTGCTTCTGAATGACAAGAAATTAGAACTCACTTCCGATGATTTAGTCATTGCCGATACAGAAAGTGCTGTCGGTCTTGCAGGGGTAATGGGCGGTTCTAAAGATTCCGTCCTTCCGGAAACAAATAAAGTCATTCTGGAAGTCGCTAATTTCAATGCCGCAGGCATCAGGAGAACTGCACTCAGATACGAAAACAGAACCGAAGCTTCTGCAAGATATGAAAAGGCTATCGACCCCGAACGCTGCGAACAGGCTCTCTCTATGGCGATGGATTTGTTTAAGGAAATCTATCCCGAAATGGAGGTAAAGGCCTTTTCTGATACCTATCCGGAAAAGTTGGTTCAGCAGGAAATTGATGTGCCTGTTAGCTGGCTGGAACATCGTCTAGGTAAGGAATTCACGCAGGAAACTCTGACAAACCTACTGGGCAGACTGGGCTTTACAGTATCCTTTGACGGCGATAATATGCATGTTGTTGTGCCGACATGGCGTTCTACCGGTGATATTTCCATCAAAGATGATATTATGGAAGAAGTCGCCCGTATGTATGGCTATGAGAATTTTGACGGCGAAAAAATTACAACTTCTTTCACCGGAGCTATCAATCAGTTGGATATTGATTTGGAACGCAAAATCAAGGAATATCTCTCCTTCAGATGCGGTATGCAGGAAGTGTTTACGTATCCGTGGATGGAAGATAACTATATCAATGCGGTGCTCCAGAGTACAGAAGGTATGCTTGCAATTTCCACACCGCCTTCTCCGACAGAACGCTTTATCCGTTCTTCGCTTCTGCCGAATCTGGTCAAGGCAGTTTCGGAAAATCTGCGTTATTACAGTGAATTCTCAATTTTTGAGGGCGCAAGAGTTTTCTTTGACAGAAATTATGTTTCTAATTATGACCAAACCGAAAAACTCCCCGAACAGAGAAAGCATATCGGCGGTGCATTTACTGGTGATTATAAGAATATTTCTGTTCTGTTCCGTCAGGCAAAGGGTGTACTCGAAAACATGGCGAGATATACCCACATGGAATCCCTGAGCTTTAAACAGGAATCCAAACCCGTCTGGGCTGATGATGTGGTATGGCTGAATATTTTCCGTGATACGGAAAAAGTCGGGGATTTTGCCCTCCTGTCGAAAAAATCTGCTCTGGAATGCGGTATCAAGAACAATGCAGTCCTGCTGTTCGAGATGGATACCGAACTGCTGAAGCCGTTTACTT
>JAFRMZ010000008.1 GCA_017430465.1 Oscillospiraceae bacterium | reverse complement strand
GCATCAAGCTCATCAACGGCAGCGGCGAAAAAATGGATGAGGATACTATCTCTCTGGTGGAAGATTATCTTGATGGAAAACTGCATGTATTCGGTCAGGAATGGAAAGAACTTCCGTTTGCGCAGGGGGAACATATCGGCTGTACTGTCGATTATGTTTCCGGCAGAAACAGATATATCGGCTATCTGATTTCACTGGGGCTGTATTCGTTCAGGGGCGTGAAAGTCGGCCTTGACTGCGCTAACGGTTCGGCTTGGAATCTTGCAAAAGCCGTATTCGATGCGCTCGGCGCAACCACATTTGTGATGAATGCCAGTCCGAACGGTCTGAATATTAACGAAAATGCAGGCTCTACCCATATCGAAGGCTTGCAGAAATTCGTGAAAGAAAATCATCTCGATGTCGGATTCGCCTATGACGGCGATGCTGACAGATGCCTTTGTGTGGATGAAAACGGCAATGTCCTCACCGGTGACCATATTCTGTATATTTACGGCAGATACATGAAAGAACGTGAAAAACTGGCAACCAATACTATCGTGACGACTGTCATGTCTAATTTCGGATTATACAAGGCTCTGGATGAAATCGGCATCGGCTATGCCAAAACGGCTGTCGGTGACAAGTATGTTTATGAGTATATGTCGAAAAACGGCTGTCGTCTCGGCGGTGAAGATTCCGGACATATCATCTTCTCGAAATATGCCACAACCGGTGACGGACTTCTGACCAGCCTCAAGATGATGGAAGTCATGCTTGCAAAAAAATGCAAAATGAGCGAACTCGCTGCGCCCTTGAAAATTTATCCGCAGGTGCTCGTGAATGTCCGTGTCAAAGACAAGGCAGAAGCCCAGAATGACCCCGATGTGCAGAACGCTGTCAAGAATGCAGAAAATGCCCTCGGCTCGACAGGCAGAATTCTCGTTCGGGAATCCGGCACTGAACCTGTGATTCGTGTTATGGCAGAAGCCCAGACCGAAGAAGAATGTCATAAGCAGGTTGACAGCATTGTCGAAGTCATCAAGGCAAAAGGCCATGCAGTTTAATGTTCAGAATGACAAAAAGCAAAACGCAGAGGAACAAAATCCTCTGCGTTTTTTATGATGAGAGAGTAGGATTAATCATAGCGGAGTGCATCAATCGGATTCATCTTAGCAGCTTTGTTTGCCGGATAATATCCGAAGAAAACACCTGTCAGAATGGAGAAGCCGACAG
The DNA here is from genome assembly GCA_017430465.1 of Oscillospiraceae bacterium. Taxonomy (GTDB): domain Bacteria; phylum Bacillota; class Clostridia; order Oscillospirales; family Ruminococcaceae; genus UBA3855. Next base: position 3,655 of record JAFRMZ010000008.1, on the reverse strand, counting down.
AAATCAGAATTGCCGGAATGGACGGCTGAATTGTAATGGTGAATAATTCTGCATATTCAGAATAGAAGTTCATAACAAGCTGTTTTGCGATAAAGCCTATCGCCATACCGCCCAGAATTCCCAGTATAATGCCGATAACACCGCCTATCAGACAAAGCAGAATAGCTTCTACGACAAACTGCATCCGGATGGCGGAATTCTGTGCACCCAGTGCCTTCCGGACACCGATTTCCTTTGTACGTTCCGTAATGCTTACAAGCATGATGTTCATAACCCCGACACCGCCGACAATCAGCGAAATCGCCGCAATGATGGAAATCGCAATTGTGATGACATTGATAACTGTGTTAATCATGCCAAGCTGTGACTGCATGTTTTCAATTTCGATATACATATAGGGTTTTTCGGCATATTCATCATCAAAGAATTTCTGAAGCGTATCTTGGAGCATTTGAGCATCATACTCCGGATTATAATACACTTCTGCATAATAGTTATAGCTGTTTTCCTGATGTGTCAGATTCATGACAGTATCATAAGGAACATATACAGGCGTGACTTTTTCAATTGTTTTCTGACCGGGCTTGTAAATCTGCTTTTCATAGATAGCCGGAAGTTCAAACACGCCGACAATGACGAAATCACCCATATCTGTGGAAACTGTCTGGCCGATGGGGTCGGCGGTATCCGGAAGATACTGCTGTACAAACAAGGTGGAAACGTTCAGTACTTGTTTGTGCAGGTCGTTGTCTGTCTTGTTGATTTTTCTGCCTCTGGTAAATTTAATATCATTATCGCCCTCTACATTCATACGTCCGATAATGCTGGCTTTAAACGTTTGGCCTTTCCAGTTTTTGAGTTCAAAACCGCCGAAGCTTTCTGTCATGTTGAGATAGAAATAATCCGGATAAGTATCTACCAGCTTGTCGAGCATCTGACGGGAGATTAAATCTTCATCTGTATAATTGATAATTTCGTCATCTTCCTCATTGCTGTAATTGACTTGCGCATAGAGTTGAAAATAGTTCATATTACCAATGGAATTGAACGTATTGACAAGCGTTTTCTGAATGGATGTACCAATTGTCGTAATCATGATAACGGCACTGATACCGATGATAATGCCGAGCATAGTCAGAATGGAACGCATTTTGTTTGCGGCGATAGAGGTCAGGGCAAGCCGGAGATTTTCAATAAACTGCATTATGCTTTCACCCCCGTATCAGAAATGACACTGCCGTCACTGATAGTAATAATTCTTTCGGTTTCGGCGGCGAGTTCGTTGCTGTGTGTGATTAATACAATAGTTGTGCCTTCTTCCCGATGCAGTTTGTGGAATAAATCCATAATCATACGGCCGGTTCTGGAATCAAGCGCACCGGTCGGCTCATCCGCAAGCAGAAGGGAATGCTTGTTCGCCATAGCTCTGGCAATGGCAACACGCTGTTTCTGACCGCCGGAAAGTTCATTCGGCTGATGGTCTGCACGGTCTTCCATGCCGACAATCTTAAGCAGTTCCATTGCTCTCATAAGACGCTGTTTCCGTGGCATTCCAGCGTACATCATGGGCATTTCCACGTTTTTGAGCGCATTGGTTCTGGAAATCAGATTGAACGTCTGAAAAACAAAGCCGATTTCCTGATTGCGTATCCGGCTCAGTTCGTAATCATCCAGAGTGCTGATGTCCACGCCGTTGAGCAGATAAGTGCCTTCTGTCGGGCGGTCGAGTGCACCAATCATATTCATGAGCGTACTTTTGCCCGAACCGGACTGCCCGACAATCGCTACAAATTCATGTTCGTGAATATCCAGTGAAATGCCGTTGAGAATCTGTAGTTCATTCGGCTGGCCGATGTAGTATCTCTTGATGATGTTTCTCATCTCGATGACAGTTTTATTCATTGGCTTTCGCCCCCTGTACAGCGGCAGCCATATCAAACAGCGGAAGTGTGTCGCCGTCCTGATAATCACCGGGAGTCATGAGAATTTCAGTGCCTTCTTTCAGTTCGCCGGAGGTGATTTCTGTATAATAAGAACCTTCCATGCCGGTTTCTACTGTAAGGACCTTTGCAGTGGCAGTGCCGTCCGCATTTCTGACAACAGAGATGACATATTGAGAATCATCGTCTTTTGTCACAACTGCTTCATAAGGCACGGCAAGCACATCTTTTTTCTCATCCAGAATAATCCGGACTTTGGCATTCATGCCGATTAAGAGATTTTCGCTGTCTTTCACGGTAATTTCGGCAGAATATCCGCCGTCAGAAGATGCGCCTGTCAGTGCGTTCTGCGAACCGGCGTTATAGATATTCACGACTCTGGAGACAGTGGCTTCAAATTCTTTTTCACCGGTTGCACTGGTTTTGACAACTGCCGGCTGACCTTCGTGAATATTCAGAATATCTGCTTCGTTAATCTGGACGGTGATTTTCAGTGCGCTGGAGTCTTCAATTGTCATAAGGGCATCTGTAGTCGGAATGCTTCCTTCAGAAACGTTCAGAGATGTGATGATTCCGCTTTTGGGAGCTTTGACGGTGCATTCTGCAATGGAATCAGCAAGCTTGTCAAGTTCTGTCTGAGAATCATTGCTTTGCTGATATTGTTCGGCATCCAGAACGTCCTGATAGCTCTGGATAGCGGCATCTGCGGCACGTTCGGCCGCTGCATAGGCATCTTTTGCGGACTGTACGGCTTTTTCATAAGTGCTGAACTGGTCACGGATAGAATCCAGCGTGGCTTCTTTGGTCTGCACAAGGGCATCAGCTTCCTGATAGGTCTGCATAGCCTTCTGATATTCTGTCGGGTCATCAGTAGAATTCATTGTATTCTGTGCATTGTCCCTGCGTTCAAGCTGGGCGTTGAGCTCATCGACTGTTTTGGATTCTTTGGCATAAATATCATTCTGTGCCTGAATGGCATCATCAATAGCTCTCTGCGCCTGCTGGAGATTGATTTCTTTATCCTGCTTGGCAGTTTCCAGATTTCGGAGATTGATTTTATGCTGATTTTCAGTCTGATTCTGCGAATTGCTCTGATTTTTGCTGAGTGTGTCATACTGCTGCTGTAAATCAGTGCTGTCGAATACGCAGAGCACATCGCCGGCGTTGACATGACTGCCGACTTCTACATTAAGTGTCTTGATTTTGGCATTGAGCTTGCTGGTGATTTTCACGATATTTTCGCTCTCGACCGTGCCGGAAACGCTGATAGCATTGGAAATATCACGTTTTTCGGCCTTGACGACTTCTAGTGCTGAAGCAGAAAGTGTATTCATGGCATCTGTCATGTTTTTCATGCAGGATGTCACACCGACTGCACCGCCTCCCAAAAGCAGGACAAGCACCACTGCGGTGATAATTCCCTTTTTCTTTTTTCTTTTTCCTGTTTGTTCCATTAAAATAACCCCCTTAAGGTTAGAAAGAATAAATAAACCTGATAATGTACTTATCTGATAAGTACATTATAGCACAAATAAGTACACTTGTCAAGCATTTTTTGAAAACGTTTTATGTGTATTATTTGAAATAGTACAGATATTATAACATACTGTCAGGAATTTGTCAAGAGGTTGTCTGAAATTTTATCATTTTTTAAAAAAGTAAATTTTATTTACTGTTTTAGTTATAGCATATTTTTAGAATCATGTCAAGATTTT
>JAFRMZ010000057.1 GCA_017430465.1 Oscillospiraceae bacterium | reverse complement strand
GGAAGAAATGTCTTCTAGCAATGTATTTACTGCTTGATTAGTGACAGAATCGCCTATTTCTTTGATTTTTGCCAATCGTGCTTCTAAATCCGATTTCTCTTGCTCTAATGACGCAAGTGCTTCTTCCTGCAACGCAATCTTTTTCTTTGCTTCCGTTTTCTCTTTGCTGACTTCTGCTTTCTCCTGACGGATTTGTGCGAGTTCTTTTCTTAGCTGTGCCGCATTGTCATTGGAACTGACAATTTCGATGTTTAATCTGGCGATTTCTGCTTTTGCTGTTTCAATTTCCTTATCCTTTGCTTCTATTGTCTGTTGAAATGTTCCGATTGTTTCACTCAGCAGAGGAATGACAGTGCATCTTTCTTCCAAAACATTGTCAGTTCCGCACTGACGAAGAAACCGACACCGTTCCGGAAATCGTACCGATTCAGAAAATTGCCTTACAGAACGTTTCGTTCTCCTATGATGCGGAACAGAACGTGTTACAGGACGCTTCCGCCGTATTTGAAAGGGGGCATATTTATGCCGTCATGGGCGAAAGCGGTGCAGGGAAATCGACAATTTTCAATCTGCTTCTGAAGCTGTGGCATACCAGTCAGGGCGAAATTCTGATTGATGATTTGTCAATTGATGACTGGAATACTGACACGCTCCGGAAAAGTATCTGCTGTGTAGCGCAGGAAGATTTTATTCTGAACATGTCGATTCGTGATAACATCGTGCTTGATGATGCATCAATTTCAGATGAAGAAGTCAATCAGGCGGCACAGCTTGCCTGTATGCAGGATTTCGCCATTGACGAACAGATTAATAATACCATCGGAGAAAGCGGCTGTACGATTTCGGGCGGACAGCGGCAGAGAATCGCTCTTGCCAGAATGTTCCTGTCGAAAGCCTCTGTCATTCTGATGGACGAACCCACAGCGGCACTCGACCGGAAGAAAACTTTGTGCATTATGGAGAATATTCGCAAAGAATGCAGTGATAAATTAGTGATTATTATTTCACATTCCGATGATGTTGCCTCTTACTGTGACGAAACTTATTTTTTAAAACACGGCAAACTGCAAAAATCAGAAAAGGAGTAATTTTTTTATGATAATTCTTGAAGCCAGACAACTTACCAAAACTTACGGTACTGATGAAAATGCCGTTCATGCTTTGAATCATGTATCTTTTACCGTGGAAAGCGGTAGTTTTACTGCGATTATAGGAACATCAGGAAGCGGAAAATCGACCCTGCTGCACATGCTCGGCGGACTGGATACACCGACAAGCGGTTCAGTCATCATCAAGGGGACGGATATTTTCAGCCTTTCCGAAGAAGAACTGACCGTATTCCGCAGACGGAATATAGGCTTTGTCTTTCAGCAGTTCAATCTGATTCCGAACATGACAGTGCTCGAAAATGTACAGCTTCCGCTACATTTAGATGACAAGACGGCAGATAATGATTATGTATCAGAAGTGCTTTCTGCGCTGGGATTAGCGCAGCAGCTTCACAAACTGCCGACAAAGCTTTCCGGCGGACAGCAGCAGAGAGTTGCCATCGCAAGAGCGTTAGTCTCGAAACCGGCGATTCTGCTCGCAGACGAACCGACCGGCAATCTTGACACCCAGACAACCGAAGACGTCATGCAGCTGCTGCGGCTTTCGGCAGAACGCTTTTCACAGACCATTGTGATGATTACCCACAATCCGGATATTGCCGCCGTTGCGGACGTACAGATTCGCATCGAGGACGGAAAAATTTTAGAAAGGACTGCTGAATCATGAAACTTTCTAATCAAGTAGCCTGCCGGTTTGCACACCGAAAAATCAAGAGTAATTCAATGCGCAGTCTGGTGCTGATTCTGGCAATTGCCCTGACTTCCGTGCTGTTCACATCGCTGTTTGTGATTCTGGTATCTGTGATAAACGTCTTTCAGGAGTTTAATTTTAAACAGTCGGGAAGCACCAATCACGGAGAATTCAAGTATCTGACCGAAGAACAGTTTCAGGAACTTTCACAAGATGAAGAAATTGCACAATTCGGAATCCGGCGGATTATCGGCAGACTTTCGGGCGAATCGCTCGGAGCGTATACCGCAGAAGTCAGCTTCTGTGACGAAAACTGCGCAAACTGGCAGTTCTTCACTCCGGCAGAGGGCAGACTTCCGGCGGAAAATACGAACGAATTCGCATGCGATGTCAAAACGCTGGAAATGCTCGGCATTCCTGCGGAAATTGGCAGTACTGCGGAACTCTCGATAAATACGGACGGCAATCTTATTACAGAAACCGTGACGCTTTCCGGATACTGGGAAAATGCATCGATTATCGAAACAGGTTCGGTTCTGCTTCCAGAAAGCATGGTCAATGCGATATATTCTGAATTTTCCGGCACTATCAGCGATTTTGTTATAGGCTCTTACAATATGAGTATCATGTTTGGGAATGCAAGAAATATCGAAGAAAAATTAAATTCCGTTCTGAATCGGCACGGATTCCAGAGCGATGACCCGACCGCAGATAATTTTATCAACATCGGGGTGAACTGGGGCTATGCATCAGCGCAGGCATCGGAATTTCTTTCGCCGTCCGCTGTGATGAGCCTGCTTGCCCTGCTGATGCTGATTATGGTTTCCGGCTATCTGATGATTTATAATATTTTCAGAATCTACGTCAACAGCGATATTCAGCAGTACGGCTTGTTAAAGACGATAGGCATCGGCAGAAAACAGCTTTCTCTGATAATGTGGTATCAGGTTCTGTTTCTGTCGCTGTTCGGAATTCCGCTGGGAATGCTGGCAGGGTGCGGAATCGGCTATCTTCTGACACCGGTTGTGCTTTCGGAGCTGGCAGACGGTCAGAGCAGTGCAATGTCATTCAGTCCGTTGATTTTCGTGATTTCGGGGCTTTTCTCGTTCGTGACGATTGTCATTTCCTGCTGGAAGCCGACCAAAGCCGCCGGCAGAATGTCGGCAATTGATGCAATGCGTTATCAGGATACGGCAACGCTCAAGACATCGCCGAAGAAATCTGTCAATAAGATGACCTTATTCCGCATGTCCCGGCGCAATCTGATGCGGACTCCCAAGAAAACAATTTTGACAATCTGTTCCCTGTCGCTGTCGGTGTTCATCTTTCTGACGGTGTTCACATTTGCAAGCGGTTTTGATATGAATCAGTATTTAAAACGGCTCAATTTCGATTTCACAATTGCCAGTGATGCCTATTTTCACACCGGATTCAGCCTCAGTGAAGAAACGGCTCTCCCCGAAGAACTCATGCAGAGGCTTGAACAGCTTGACGGTGTGACCGAATCCGGCAGAACTTACGGCTGTTCTGGTTATCAGCTTCTGAATGCTGATGCTTATCTGGAATATCTGAAAAAATTGAATCGTGCTGCTGCCGCACCGGAACTCGATACCGAGAAAAGCTATCACCCCAGTGTACAGTTTTACGGCATGAGTGACCTGTGTCTTTCCAAACTGGAATGCATCAGCGGTGATTTATCCGCCATCGGCGGAAACCGGATTGCAGCCGTCTATCTTGCCGATGACTACGGACAGGCGGAACTTGATACCAATTCGGCACATGTCGGGGATATTCTGCAATTTTCCGAATCTCAGGAAGGCTCTGCAAAAGATTTTGAAGTGGTTGCAGAAATCATGCTGCCGTCTACTATGTCATTCCGTACGTTCATGGGCGAAGGCTTTCTGATGCGTGATACCCAGCTGAAAGAAAACTTTTCGGAAGCGTGTCTGCTATACGGCGTCCTCAACACTGAAGATGATGATTCTGTTCAGAAGCAGATTGACAGTATGCTTGAAGATTCCGGCTATGCTGCCGAAAGCAAGGCGACTTTTGCAGAGCATTTCTCCTCAT
>JAFRMZ010000056.1 GCA_017430465.1 Oscillospiraceae bacterium | reverse complement strand
TCCTGGATTCTCTTATTTTCCTTTTCAAGAAACCTGATTTTCTCTTTTGCTTCTTTCAGCTGCGCTGCAAGACTCAGACATTCTTCGGCACTGTACTGTCCTATTCCCAAATCCACTTTTCCAAGTTTCGATTTCCGATGCCAGCCATCCAATGTTCCATAAGGAATATTCAGCTGTACTGCTGCTTTTTGTGTCCCTATCTCCTTTGCCAGCTTCACTGCCTGTATTTTGGTTTCTTCATCGTATGTTCTTACTGGCTTCTTTGACATCATACTTCAACTCCTCTGTTTATCATTATATTTTTTTGAGGAGTATCTGTCAAGTTTTATTATACCACATCACAGATGGCTGAATCTGTTACAGCAGAACAGAACTAATTTCAAAAAAAACCTTGCCTTATCACAGGCAGGGCTTTTTTTTTTAAGAAAATTCTCTCACCGGAACAAGCTTTCCGGTAAATAATGCTCGTGCATCTTCAAAATCAGAAGCACATGTGGAAAGTGCAATGAAACAATCCTCTTCGGAAAGTTCCGTTTCTGTCAGATATAAGCTGTTTTCTTCCATAGCCGTGAGCCATGCTGTATTGTCAGCCGGAATATCATAAACAGAATCATAAGCACTGACAATGACAAGTGCAAAAAAATCAATGCGGTATAAACAGTCTTTTGTAAAAAGCCATCCATAACGGTGCTTTTCAAAATTATCTCTGTCTTTGAAAGAACGAATATCTCCAAACATGCCATACTCCATATTATGCCCGAATAAAATATTTTGCTTATCAGAAAAATCATAACTGCAATGATAATCTAAAAAAATAGTACCCAGTTCATTGGGTGTTCCGTCCGGAGCATGATGTAAATAATACTGATTGTCATTTCCCTGTACAACAGGATAGTCTATTTCAGAATTTGCAAGATAAATCCAGCCAATCAAACTTTCAGAATAGTTTGATGCAATTTTGAAACGTTCCGTAATTTCAGTAATTTTCTGTTCAGAAAGACAGGGAACGGAAGCGTCTTCCTCTGCCGTTCCCAATGTTTCAGGCTGATTGAAAAATTCTGTCTGAATGAAATCAGTTTCTGTTGTTACAGGAGAAATTTCTGATTCTTTCAAAGTCTCAGTTACAGTCAGTGTAATATCCTCCTGATAAATTTGTTTATAAGGTTCTGTCTGGATGGCGGAAATTCCTTGACTGACGTGTTTTTCAGAAGGAAGATGACTTAGAGATTGTTTCCTGAATGCTGTATATCCAAAGGAGGAAAGTACCAGCAGAACCGCCACCCAGAGCCGAACAGATTTCAACATGATGTTTTATTTAAATCATATTGTCAGCATCGGTTTCTTTCTTATTTCTCAGGTAGAGAGTAAAGAGGAAGATACCAGCAGAAGTGATGAACAGGAACGGTGCAATGTCAAACAGAAGACCTGTTACGGAAACGTCTCTTAAAGTATTGGTGATGATTACTTTATCACTGGTTAATTCCATAGTAATAGGATAAGAAGTATTATTTGAAGTATCCAGTGAAGCGGTATCATTTTTTGGAATGGAAATAGAAGAACCTATTTTAGTAGCATCGTTGTTTACCAAATTCTTTGCTGTATCATTGAAAACAGCGGAAACGGAGTATACATCTTCTGTATCGTTGGTTTCTGTTACCATGATTTTTGTACCAGCCGGCAAGCCGATGAGACTAATCATATCACCATATTTTAATTTAAAGTCAATGCCTTCAATATTTACAGCATCGCTGTCCCATTTACCTGCGGTTGTAAGATTGGTTAAGGCGTGAATCGCACCATCATTGACAGAGAAATTAGAACCGCTTGTAACAGTGTCATTACTCAGCTGAATTCTGAACGGGAATTCGTGCAGTCTGTCGGCAAGGTCACCGGCAACAAGCTCTTTCACATCTACATTGTAAGTTTTATAATAATCGCCCTTAAACTCAGCTGGAATAATGGTATTGTCGCCGTTGTCATCACCCTCAGCAGTGGTAACAAATCCGTCAATTTTTACGCCTTCTTCTGCTTCTTCGTTGTATGTGATGCTGGTGTTTGCTCCGTCTTCAGTGGATTTCAACAGAACATAGCCATAAATAACGAGATTGTCTTTCGCTTCATTGTACTTTGTGTACACATCTAAGAAAATAGTGTCGCCTGCTTCGCCTTCTGTTACACCGGAGGCAATGTATGTTGCATCTGAAGTTACTTCGGTTATCTTGTAACGATAAACACCCGGTTCATTGTCAGCTTCTCCGTCATTGTCTGTGTCATAAATTTTGGAAGCATCAACTGTAATGTTCATCTGTTTTGTTGCTTTGTAATCAGTATTGGATATATAGGGTACATTATTTGCTCTGTTGGTTAATTTCAGTGTATGGTCATTGCCAAACGTGATTGTACCGGTTCTGAAATCTTCCTCTTCTTGATTTTCTTCTGTGGGAGCTTCCACATCTCCGCTGTCAGTGATTTTGGTAACTGCTTCAAGAACACCCGGACGGACAGCAAGTACAACAGTAGCATCATCGGAATCTTTTGTGCTGATGCTGGCATCTGTCACATTTGCAGAAGAAATCTGATATTCATATACAATACTTGGTTCAGGAATTCTTTTTTGTTCGGAATTGAAAAGCAGAATATCTTTCTTAATCGGAATGTCAGCAACTGTTTGGGAAGTTTCAAGCTTGTGTGCAGGGAGTGAGTCAATAGTCGGAGAATCAACAGCAAATACACTCATAGAAGCTGTCATTGCGGAAGCAGTAATTACGGATGTCAGTAAAGCAAATGCTTTGTTCATAAAATTAGTTTTCATAATACCAGTCCTTTCTTGAATATAAATTATTATTTTCTGGATTTGCGAATGTTTGATTAAAGCATTGATTTTTCCGATGAATTTTCCTCCTTTCGTTTTATAGCAGTATACAGAATTATTGATGCCAGCAAGATGAAATTTATCAGAAGATAAGGTTTGTGTTCTTCTGCACCTGTTACCGGTATCGGATAAATATTGACAATTTTAATAATAACATTATTATCAATATGGGTAGCAAGCGTGTTTCCGTTTACAATGGCATCCTGACCATTTACAAATGCGGTCATTCTGTAATTTCCTGTAGCTTCTTCTGTGATTGTATAATCACCCTGCAATAAGCCGTAAATCGTGATACTGTCACCGGAATGCAATGTCAGTGAAATTTCATGGTCAGAAGCGGAAATCATTTCATTTTCGCCATATCCGCCGATATAATAATCACCGTCCTGCAAAGTATCTGAAAAGATTCTGAATGAATACTCTGATGAACCGTTGGAAGCATCACCGGCAACTTTTTTCTGGAGTGTCAATGTATAGCCACGGATTTGATATACTGCATAAACTATAAGTTCGTCAGAAAACTGATAGCGTGTATTGGCATCTCCGAAATGATATTGCAGTGCATTGTCTGCATAGCAGAGAGAAATTGTTTCTGTGTTGAAAATTCTCATACTGCCGTCTGCATTTTTAATACTGATTTGGGATAAGTCCAGTTCAGAATGTTTTTCGTTATGGTCGAGCAAATCAGGAATCAGAAATGCAGGATTACCGGGGGTACTAATCTGAGAAACAAGCAGTTCATTTTCACAGGAAACCGGAAGCAGTTCATTTTGTGTGATGGCACTGCCATTTCTCATAAAGTCTGTGCCGTTCTTCTGGAGAGAGCCAATCTGAATCAATTCTCCTGTTTTGGGACTTTTCAGCATATACTGAATTGTCGGTCGTTCAAAATATACAAAGTATATTTCATTATTTTGCAATCGCTTTGTATTGTCATTATTCAGATAATAACCATATTTTGAATCGCTGACAGCTCCGAAAGAAAGTGTTGTTATTCTGAAAGAAAATTCTGCTGGGGTGACAATCTGTTCTTCATTTTCAGTTCCGGCAATGATACCGCAGAAACTATATTTTCCGGTTGTATCATTGAGGAGTGTTTCTGTATTAATACTTAAAAAATCCCATGTATTGCCGAACGTATGTGTATAAACAGATTCTTCTTGAGTTCTGAGTGTATCACACTGCTGAATGCTTCCATTTTTTGCAACAGCAACATGAATTTGCATTTTCATCTGATGTGTATTTGTGTAAGTAATTATAACAGGTTCTGAATTGGCAGTTGCTGTATAAGAGCTTTGATATTCATGATTACCATTTTCAGCATCATTTGAAGTCAAATACGCTGCTTTGGGAGTCTGTTGAATTTCAACTGCCTGAACCATCTGTGTTGTAGTTACTTCCTGATAGTAAACAGTATAGTTACGCCCGTTAACTTGAATTCTGTTTCCGGTACTTGTATAATCTTTTGTTATCTCCGAAGCAATCGTACCATGAAACAGCAGGAATGATTCTGACTGACTGTCTGAAAGTGACAGATTTCTTGAAGAAAGCGGGCTTCCTGTTTCTGAACTTGTTATCACAGGTGAATAATTATTATTATTTGTGATTTCAATATAATTATTACTATAACTACTGGTTTTGTAATAATATTTTCTTGTAGTGATAACAATTTCTTTGTTTTCCATTACTGCCTGATATGCAAATTCTTCTGACATATCTTCCGGCAGACCAATTGTTTTTTCAGTAAGATTGACAATCACAGGGGAGATATCATAATAAAGAACGTAAAGCTTTATATCAGAACCGTAGTTTTGCCAATCTGAACCGTTAAGCGAATACTGGAAACCTTTCCAAGTGTTTCTGATTTGCAAATTTGGTCTGGAGTTGTCTGTGTTGAAAGATTCTGTAATCACATGCAAGTAATTTGTTGTTTCTGCGTTGCTGTCACCAATTGCATAGGAGTAATAACTCGGCTGATAATTTGTACTTCTTGCCCATGCAAGCGGTCGGGTGACATTATCCTGCATTTTGTAAGCCGTTGTGGAAATATTTGCAATTGTCGGTGCATTGCTGTTTAGTGGAGTAACTTCTGCTAAAGTGCCGTCAAATGAAACTTTCTGATAGCTGACAGGAATTTCTCGTTCGCTTGCGTAATACAGGAGATAAACAGCATCGGACGTATCAAAATTATGCCATGTATTGTCAGAAACATATTTTACTTTCACTTCCATATCCTGTGCATCATATTTGATTGCCTGAATCTTCTGTTCTTCTGAAAGGGTTAAATAATCATCTTCATGATTTCCTGCTGTGCAGGCGAAGACATATTCTTTACCAGCAATTTTTGTTTCATCTGCATAGGCTTTTGCATCTTCCGGAGTGATGAAAGAAATTTCTTCATTTTTAAGGGTGATATGTGTAATTCCGGATTTCAGCCAGTCATCATGTTTTACCCAAGTCTGGTTTGTTACATCAACAATATGAATGGGAATTTCAATCGGTGCGTCCCAACAGCCGTATAAAGTGAGTTGCCATTTAGGATTGCCGTTGTCTTCGGTGTAAATTTCGCCATACTGGTCTATCATTTCTTTTGTGATTGGTATACTGAAATCAAATGGCGGTTTCATTACTCCTGCAAGTGTCTGCTTGTCAAAAGACCAATATTTGAACATTTCCTGTGTACTGTCTGAAACGGGAATATATTCAGGCTGAGAAACCGCTGTGCCAAGCCGAACCGGAACATAATATCTTTCTTGTTCAGTACACCACCGATAAGCTGATTCTGTCCAGTCACCGCCCCAGTTGGCATGACCGTTATTTTTATCGAAATAGAAACGGAATTCCCATTGTGCATAGAGTATAATCGGTTCGTCTGTATCTACATAGCAACGAATGCTGTCTTCTTTAAAGAAACTTCCGTTTTCACCGTTTGGAGTGGTACTCCAGCCGATAAATGTGTAGCCCGGATTGGAAAAACCTATACCATCTGCCAACTGAACTGCGGAATTGTTCATCAAATCACTGACAATCAACTGATTGTCTTTTATTTTGAATTCCGTTGTCAGAGGGTGTTCTGTTCCTTCTGTGCAAATAACAGATACCTGACCGCCTCCATGTTCTAAAGCTCTGCTGTCTACCGTGCCTCCGTTGGGGTCGTAAATGATTTTTGCATTTCTGATTTCCTGATAGACTGCATCTAATGTGATAATACGCTTTGTTACAATATTTCCGGTTTCATCAAGCTGAGAAACAGAAGAAGCAAAACTGGAGCTGAACTGAAAGCTTTGTCCGGGGTAATAAATCGTTTCTGAGGGGTCATTTCTTATTTTCCAGCCTACGAAATTCATTCCGTCCGGTGCAATTGCTACACGGGTGATAACTACATTTGCATGGTCTGCATAGTCGTTATCATCAAGAAATTCAAAAATTTTTTCGTTGCTGTCCTGTGCGTCAATTGTTCCTGTTCCGGCATGATAGCTGATATAGTATGTTCCAAGCTGTTTCCAGTGCAGTCTGAGGTAAGTGTTTTTTGTAACATAAGTGCCGAAATTATAAGGCGTTTCCTCTCCTGTAACCGGATTAACTTCGTACCAACCCAAATAACGGTATGCACCGTCTGCTTGCCGGTATCTTTCCGAACTTGTTGCAAGTGAAATATCTGTCGTATAGAATGCACCACGGGTACAAAGACCATCAATTACTTGATTTTTGTAAGTGGTATCTTCTTCGGGAATCCATTCTTCTCCAAGTCCGTAATAAGCTCTGTTTCGGAGTGCATAATAGTAATTGCCGTTTATATCCGGTTCAAAATTTCTGACAGAAGTTTTATATTCTTCAATCGGGTCGCCCTGATAAGGTTCCCAGAACCAAGTAGATTGTGAGCCGGTTAAAGCACCGCCGTTCGGGTCGATTTCTATTTTGAACCATTGTGTCTGCCAGCCGGCATAGACACGAATCGGGTGAGCGGGCATCTGGATATAATCCTGATAAATTTCCCCTTTGTTTCTGTAATTTTCTGCTTCTTCCTCTGTGAATGCAACAGGTGTGGAGCAAGCTTCATCTGCATACCAGCCTGTAAATTCGTAGCCTTCCGGAGCAGTGGGAGTTTCGGGAACGAAAGATTCTGAATTTTGCTGAAACAGGATAGTTTTACTGTCAATGATATTATTATTGAACGAATCAACAAATTGAGCTTCATAAGAATTTCTTGTATAGTAGAAATATAATTCACTATTCCAGCTATTTTGCCATCCTGCACCAGTGGTGGCACTTGCATTTTGTATCGTGCTGGTTACATTGGAATTCTCAGCAGTCGCAATTGCCAGTCTCGAAAATCCCTGTAATTCAAAGAAGTCATCATTATAAAATATATATTTAAAATCATGTTCCACAGTTCCCAGATTTTCATTATAAGGGATAAACTGTCTGTTGCTGTATGGTCTGGTATTTTCCGTTTCTGGCAGAGCTTCTACATAGTAATGAAATATTCTTTTAGTATTTTCCGTTTCTTCATAAGTGAATGTAATATCTTCATTCGGCATGAGTAGCATTTGTGTAATTCTTGCCTTATAAGTATTAGAGCCGGACGGTTTCCAAGAGGTATTTTTTCCGGTATCTGTTCTCGGGTACTGATAGCCGTCACTGCCTGTGAAGTTCCAGATTCCGCTGATGTCAGAACCATAAAGAGCCTGTACACGATGAATTTCTCCACCATTTTTAAAAATAAATGTATGTGTATTTCTCTTGTAATAGACATTCAGAATTGTTTTTCCGTCGCCTCTTACGGTTTTGGCTGAATCAGCTTTGTCAAATGAAAAACCAATAAAATTGAGATTTTCATAATTCTGTGTTACAGAAACATTCGTGCCTGTCAGTGCTTCAAGAGCATAGCTTGCTTCAAAATCCCATGTTCTTTCATCTGCCGGAATATCCACTGCATCTGTTTCATTTTGTTTCCAGATAACAACTGTATATTTAGACATTGCCGGCTTCCAGTGTGCATAAAGGGCAACTTGAATAGTTTTCGGCTGTCCCGCAATATCTTTGAAAAATAGTTTGTTATCACGGACTTCCAGTGTATCTGTGGAAAGATTCGGAACGAGATTCAAATCAGCGTCTGTCACTCGTGTCTGACTGTCTGCATACCAGCCGTCAAAGGTATAGCCTGCTAAAATAGGCGGTGTTCTTCCGGAAAAGTTGAACCCTTCCTCAGATGAGAAGTAAAGAGGCGGTTTGTAAGTTGCTCCGGTGTAATGCGGTGCGTTTTCTTCCGGACCTTCTTGGTTGGTATTAAATTCCAGCCAGCGTATCGGTTCAAATACCGGATATAAACGGGTTGTTTTAGAAATCCGGATTGTATCTGTCTGAATTACCTGTGCAGAAGAAGATTCTGTATAAGCTTTGATTTCTTCCTGTGTCTGGTATTCTTCCGGTACAACAGTCCAGCCTTTGAATGCCATCTGTAAAGGTTCGCCCTGTACCTGTGTTTTATCATCATAATTAACGCTTAAATCACTGATTGCTATTTCCGCAGATTCTGTTACAGAATTTCCGTAGACATCTATCTGAGAACCGCTTGTCAGGTCGCCTCGTCTTGTTGCGAAAACAGGGAATCTTTGTGATGTTCCGTTATATTCATCATGGAAAATTGCATAGACACAAGATTTAAATACAGCCCGAAGTGTGACTTCTTCATTTTGTGTAACAGCGTGTGCCTGATTGAAATCATAGGGCTGTTCTGAAAGAACACCATTTTCTGAAACAAACCAGCCTACAAATGTATACTGACTGCTGATATCCGCTGGTAATTGTGGGAAAATAGGCATTTCACCATCTTTTACAGTTTGCTGGCATATCATTTTAGAGTTTCCGCTGGTGGTTTCCGTGCTGGAAGTCGGGAAGTAGTAAGGACGATAATCTGTATTATCCAGAGGATTTTCAGGAATTTCAAAATAATAAGTTCTGAGCGGAGGAACACCATTATCTATTTCAAATATAGAAAAACTTGGCGTTTCAAATGAAACAGAATCCTGTTCAATTTTAAAATTCTTGATTTCTTCACGGATACCATCGTCATTGATATGCCATACACGGATTTTTTGATTTTTAGAAGTGGCTTCACTGATGGCAGTATTGGTAATTTCCACCTTGATAGATGTATGATTTTCCGGCTGAAATTCTTTTCCGTTGCTGTCAGTAATAGAAATATCATAAGCACAGAGGGTATCTTCTGAAAGATTTTCATTATTTTGTACAATAACAGAAGCATCAGCGGGCATCATGCCATTCAAAGTAATAACTTCCTGTGCATGTTCTTCGGGTGATGTACTGATTGTCTGATAGG
>JAFRMZ010000055.1 GCA_017430465.1 Oscillospiraceae bacterium | reverse complement strand
GATAGCGAATCAGTCCGGATGAGGCCTTCATTTCGCTTTCAATGCGGACTTTTTCAAGCAGTTTCAGTTCATGCACATAGCGAAGATGACTTTCCAGAATGACGGGAAACAACCCCTGTTTCTGCATGACATCCAGCAGGCCAGCATCTGCGAAGCATTCCCACATAGCAGTTTCGGCATACTGCGCATAAACAGAATTATTGACATGTCCGAACGAATCGAGTTCATAGCCTCTTACAGTTAAAAAGCCGGTATGTTTCATAACTTGCTCCGTTCTGCAAGAGTTTTCTCAAACATGCCTTTTGAGGGGTCTTCTGCGCCTTCTTCCGCAAGGCGGAGCGTTTCCAGAACTGCATGAATCTGCGCCGGAGATTTTCCCTGTATCAGTTCAGAAGCAAACTGCAATGCTTCTTCCAGCGCATTTTTATTCTGGGTAATTCTGGTAACAAGACCAGTTTCGAGGGCATCTCTGGCGGAGAGGATTTCGCCGTTCAGAATCATCTGCAATGCTTTTTCCCTGCCGAGCAGACGGGCAAGCCGTTCCATGCCACCCATACCGGGCACAACGCCGTGTGTGACTTCCGGCAGGCCGAGGAAGGCTGACGGCGAACAGATACGAAACTGACAGCTCAAGGCAATTTCCAGACCTCCGCCGAAACATCCGCCGTTGATAGCCGAAACGGTCAGAATCGGGAGACGTTCGATAGTCCGCAGCAGAATTCGGGCGTGTTCCAGTTTCTGCGAGAGCTGATTACTATTTTCCGTGTCAAACAGTGACACATCTGCACCATGCGAAAAATGTCTTCCCTTGCCGGTAATGACAAGAGCTTCCGTCTGCGGATGCTGTTCCAGCCAGACAAGAAGCTCTTTGCAGTCGATAAATTCCGGCTCTGTCAGAAGATTCTTTGCACCGTTGTCGATTGTCAGTACAGCAATCTGATTTTCCGCATGGAGTTCAGAAAGATTGGATTTCAAAATATTCTGTACTCCTTTTAGATTAAGATAATTTGTTACTGATTGACAATCTCATTTCCATACTGATAGATTTTGCAGAACATATCCACAACATCTTTCATAGTATTCATGGGCGTTTTGAGCAGATATTTGCCGATGCTCTGCAATTTGACATCGAGGTCATATTTTTCAGAAGTCAGTTCGATAAGTTCCACGAACATGAGGGAATCGCTTTCCAAATCTTCCTGCGGATTGGTATCCATTGTGATGGAATCTCTGTCAACTTCGCATTCTTCTGCATAATAATTAAAAATCAGGTCTGTGAGTTCCTGTCTGATTGCTTCGGTGATTTCTTTCATGGTAAATTCCTCCAAATTTGATTAATAAAAAAATATATTTACAGCTCACTGAGCGTATAAATCCGGCCTTTACGCTTGTTGATTCTGGAAAATTTTTCAACTGCGCCGTTGGCACTGACATCAAAAAATTCGGTCACGCCGAGGTCAGTTAATTTTTTCAGAGCCAAATCCCAGCGGATAGGCGTATATACATTGAGCTGATTTTCCCTCATAATTTCCGTTCCCTCTGTCATGATTCTGTTGTCAAACACAGAAATTATGGGATATTCAGGATTCTGATAAGCAATACTTCCGCAGAAATCGTTATATTCCTGAGAGTACTGCTTCATGCACGGGTGATGATAGGCAATGCCTGTATGAAAGCGTATTGCTTTCATTGCACCTTCTTCCATGCAGATGGCAAGGGCTTTTTCAACTGCTTCGGCCTGTCCGGTAATCATTGTACAGATGATGGAATTTGCACTGCCGACCATTACTTCTTCGGGGGTAAACCTGCCCTGAAGAATATCCTGTACGCTCTGATAATCCAGACCGAGAATCACGCCCATATCAAGATTCTGATGATGCTGTTCCAGCGTGCGCATTGTAGCACGGTTCATCATGATAATCTCGTGGGCGAATGTATGGGGCACTGCGCCGAAACATGCACTGATGCTGACGATGCCGGAACTGTATCCTGCACCGATGTCCGGAACAATCCCCTGCGAGAGATAATACTCAAACACCACTCTGTCGCATATCAGAGAAATAATCCATTCTGCGACTTTTCTGTCAAAAGGGAGATTATTTTCAAGTGCTGTCTGCAAACCGAGGCGGGAGAATTCCTCATCCACATAATATTGATATTTTTCTGTCAATGCCGGAGACAGCTTGACAAGAAGTTTTTCCGGTTTCGAGCCAATGCCGTTAAAAAGAAAGGCTTTCTGATACATGATATGCTCCTTGTACCGTTATTCTGCAAGATTACTAATTGTTTAATCCCTTAACATTATAACACTTAAATCTCTATTTGTCAATAACTTTTTATATTTTATTCATTTTTTACACTAAAAGCGCATATTTTGCTTGCGATATAAAAAACTTTTCTGCATTTATAAAAACAGCAACAGACTTTTTGTATTCTTCTGTAAAAAAACTGCGGAATCTCCGCAAAAAATCAGTTCTGCGGAGATTCCAGTGTATAGGTCACATGTTTCAGACATGCAATTTTTCCATCTGTCTGGCTGATATAATCCCGACTAAATCCGGAAGTATATAATTTATTGTCTTCATATCCGCCGGCAGTTTCTCCTGACGGCGTAACCGCAAGAATCTGTTCCAGAATAGTATATTTTTCGGCATCCTGCGCTTCACCGGCGAAACACGATGCCGAGGCAAGACAACTGTTAAGCTCCTCACCGCCGTACAGGAGATAATCCATTGCAGACTGACGGAATATTCCGTTTTCATCCGGATAAAAATAAAATGCATAGCATTCGACATCTTTCCGGCAGTCAATCAGATACACATAATACATATCTGTTAAGCCGTTTTTATCTTCTGTATGGCCTACTGCAAAATTTCCGGCATTTTCATAGAACGGCAGGAACAGACTCCGGATAAAATCTTCCGGCGAAACGGAATCACTCTGCTCCGGCGCATTCCAGTCCGGAATCAGCACGGAATCAAATTTATCTGTTTGGATGCAGGAAATCCCTTCTGTATAATTATCATAAAGCGTTTCGGATTTGCCGTCTCCTTCCAGAGCCTTCCGGACAAGCAGAATCGGATTCATTCCGATTTCTCCCTGATGCTGATACAATACCGATGCCATAGGGGAATAATTCTGCAACGTAACAAGCTTGTCTTCCTCAAAGCAGTAATTGATACTGTTCATGTAAGAACTTTCCCCGACAATGTGATACATCGTCTGTTCATAGCTGTCATAGCGAGTCTGAAACTGCGAATTGAGCATGTCAAGCTGTTCATCTGTAATTTCCGGAAGCTTTTCACATACCGGCAGGTATTGCAGATAGCGTTCTGCACGGATTCTGTCAGCAGATGTCACCTGCGCAGTGCATCCTGTCAGAAGAAGGCAGGCTGTCACCAGCAGAAGCATGAGTTTTTTAGCATTCATAAAGCATCACCACAATCAGCCTGATGCAGGAAAGCAATATCAGCAGAAACGATATGCCGGATACGGCAAGAATTTTCTTTTCCGTTCTGCCTAGTTTTCCTTTCTGAAACAGCACATTCAGGCGGTATTTTTCTGAAAGCTTATCCGCAAGCAGAAGATTCCGGCTGATTTCCGGCTGATTCCGGATTCTGGCTGGTATTCTGACCTGATAAGCATCTTGTTTCATGCGTTCAGAAGATTCTGTTCCGCCGTAGAAACTTTCCAGTTCTTTTCCGCTGACGAGTCCGCCCCAGTAGAGCAGAGCCGGAAGCAGATTCTTTTCCGGATGTTTCAGAGAAGATTCCGGATGTTCCGTCCATGATACAAATCCAAGCAAATCGGAAATGATTTTATCTTTCCGGTTTTCCTGAAAGAGCGTTTCCAGTTCTGAAACCGGAATTTCTTTTTCCTGAATATAGGCATAAATCTTATCCAGCGTTTCATAAGGGATTTCCTCCGTCAGGAAGTACGTTTTCTGATTTCCGGTGACTGTCCCGACAAATTCCGGATAGTTCAGCACGGCTGTTTTTTTTAAGAACGGCGGTTCGTTCGGAATGGATTCATATTCCTGTTCCCAGATTTCGAGCATTGGAAGCAGAAGGCCGGACGGCAGTCCGAAACAGGAGAACAAATGCAGAAACTGCCGTAATTCCTGCACTTCATGAATCCCATACTCTGACAGATACCATGCTGTCATGCGCCGTACAAAATCCCTGTCGATGCCGAATCCGGCTTCTATACCAGAATCCAGCTTATTCTGCGCTTCCTGAATGAATTTTTCATCTGATGACAAGAGCAGATATTCCACCGATTTTGCAGTCATGCAGTTATCAAAATATTTTTCTGCTTCTTTCCGGAAAGCTGACATATTACTGAACGTTTCCGGATTCCAGTCAGCGGAAAGCATAGCGATAAATTCCAGCATACTGACACGTGGTGCGCCGTACCGGAAACACAAGGCACGGAACAGCCTGTTTTCGCTGGTAAATATCGGCAGTTTCCGAAGAAAACGGAGCGATTCCGTATCGGGAATCATTTTTTCTCCGCTGGTATCAAAAAATCTGTAATTCTGGTGAGCATCCTTATCAATCAGCAGGCCGGAGGTCAGTTTTTCCGGCAGATGCCGTGCAAAGCTCTGCAACAGACCGGCGACCTGTTCCGGCGCAAAATCTATCAGATGAAACGGCGGAAGGCCTGACAGGAAATTCCCGATTATCTGATACCATACCTTATTTCTGGTATCGGCAGAAAATACGCCGTCACCGTTGCGGAAATCATCGACAGTATAGATAAAAAACGGACGTTCTCTGGCTTCGGGGCTTTCAGCCTTTGTGACTTCCAGCACGTTCCCGTGATGAAAAATATAATATACATGCGAAACGCTCTCGCACTGCGAAAGCAGAGCAGTAATTTCAGAAAAATCCTCCGGTGTATTTTCTTCCCATGCATAGCCGTCACCGGTACGGAATACAGTATAGCGATATTTCATTTTCAGGCCTCCGATGCATACTGCACAATACGGTGCAGAAGACTGTCTACATGCTGAGGCTTATACAGTTCAGCATTGATTCTTCCGTTTTCGGCAGGTGTTCCCAGCGGTGCAATGCACATAATGTCCACTTTCTGGCCGGAAATCTGATTGCAGTAAGCAATAATATCCTGTACTGTTCTGTAAATTGCTCTGTAAATCTGACTGTCTTTGTTCTGAATTTTACTGCTCAGTTCTGTACAGAGTGCATGAATCATTGTTTCTATATTATCCATGAAATGATAATTCCGGATGACTCTGAGCTTAGCAGGGTCATAATTTTCGGCATTGTCTTTCAGCGGATAGAGCATAATATCATCAGCCGTATCCGGATAGAGGTCACATTTTGTAAAGCAGAGAATAATTGGTTTTTTCTCGCTTCTGGTACGGCAGTGACGCTCCAAATCGCCGAGATACTGTTTCAGACGTTTCAGGCCAGAGGCTTTTTCCTGACCTTCGTCATGTTCAAAGACAGATGCAATATCCAGCAGAACAATCAGCATATCCGACCAGACAGCACGGTCAATGCGTATTTCTTTTGTTTCCTCGCCTCTGGTATCAATAATATTAATATCCTGATTCTTGTCAGTCCGGAATGTAATGGGTGGCTGGGGAGAAAGTGTTGTTTCCGGAACATGTCCTTCATTCAGGGCATCTTCTGCCATTGTGAAATGATTTTCGATAAAGGGTTCTTCGGTCATGAGTTTCAGATGCACACGGTTTTCCGGTTTGCGCATAGCCAGCAAAAGATTTGTTTTTCCGGCTTTGCTTCCGGCGATGAGCGAAACAGTAAAATTACTTTCATGAGTATCATCCACAGATTCCCAGACAGTTTCCGTGCCGTCTGTCGTGCGGACGACATTTCGGGAAGACAGTATCAGATGACAACTGTCGCAGACCAGTTCTGTTGCGGTCATCGGCTTGAACGGCTGATAGATAAACAGAGCTTTTCCGTCAATTGTAGCTGCGTTTTCGATTTCCGGAATACTATCCGGAAATTCAGCTTTAAGTTTTTCCACCGGCTTGACAATAATTTTCAGCCCGCTTTTCAGTTGCAGAGTTTTTTCCGAAGCATCACAGCTCAGGCGTGCGGGCTCATCTTCCGGAATGGCGATGCCGTAATAATTGAGCTTTGTTTTCATGATACTGTCTGTTTTCTGATTATCCAGACCGATAATATCCGGCGAACATTCAAAATGATTGGCATTGAGTGCCTCGAAATGTGCGGGAATCAGAAATCTCGGATTCACGACATCTTTCAGGCAGTGAATGCAGACGCATTTATTCAGCATAATTAATTCATTCCTTTCCGGATTCGTGCAGTTTCAAATCAATTTTCAGTTTCACGAGGACTTCTTTCTGATTCCATTCAGAATTCACGTGATTGAACTGATGATAAAAACAGACAGTATCCTGATAATGGCAGGCATTTTTCTCATTTTTTTCAGTAAAATCTTTCCGGCAGAGTTCAATCATCTGCTGGGTCTGTCCGGAAAATTCTGATTTCAGGGATTTGGAAACACGTTCGCCGTAAGTTTTGAACGAAATCTGCAAACCGTCCTGATGCAGTTTCAGCAGAAGGCCGTCATCCTGTAAATTGCCTTCTCTGGGAACGCCGAAAATATTTTTCGACAGGCTAATCATTTCATCTGTGATATTTTTTTCCAGAAACAGAGGTTTCCAGTCAGAAACACGGAATACCTGCTGATAGGAAATGATTTTATTTTTTCTAAGAATTCTGTGCCAGAAATTTTTATAATTTTCTTTCCGGCGGAATGCATTTTTATTTGCAAGATAATATTGCACAACAATGCTTTGATTTTCAGTTTCTTCGGCAGTGATTTTAATAATCAGCTCAATATTTTTATTCAGTCTTTTCTGAATATTTCTGACATCACTGGTATTGGAAAAATAAATTTCATCGAGAGTTTTTCTGACCGGTGCGGGACGGCGTTTTGCTGTTGGCGGAGCTGAGGGAGAGGGGGCAGGAACAGCCACCGGCGCAGGAACTGACGGCGCAGGTGACGGTATATTTTTCCGGTGTAACGGCGGAAGTGCCTGATTCTGCTGATTACGCTGATTCTGCGGAATGAT
>JAFRMZ010000054.1 GCA_017430465.1 Oscillospiraceae bacterium | reverse complement strand
CTCGAAAAATTATTGTAAATAAAATTGATTTTAATCAGAAAGGTAAGGAACAAAATGGCAATTCTGAAAACTGAAGGTCTGACCTATACTTACAGCGCAGGCACTCCGTTTGAAAAAACAGCAGTTGACCATGTGGATTTATGCATCGAAGAAAATACAATGATTGGGGTTATCGGCCATACCGGTTCAGGAAAATCGACCCTGATGCAGCATTTTAACGGTTTGCTTCAACCGACTTCCGGAAAAGTCCTTCTTGAAGGACAGGACATCTGGGCAGATAAGTCTAAACTTCGTGAAGTGCGTTTCAAAGTCGGTTTGGTCTTCCAGTATCCGGAATATCAGTTATTTGAAGAAACCGTTGCAAAAGATATTGCGTTCGGATGCCGAAACATGGGACTCGGCGAAGAAGAAATCAAATCCAGAGTGCTCGAAACTGCTGATATGCTCGGCATGGACAGGGAACTGCTGGAACGTTCGCCGTTTGCGCTGTCCGGCGGTCAGAAGCGCAGAGCTGCTATTGCCGGCGTCATGGCTATGCGTCCGAAAGTTCTGATTCTTGATGAACCTTGCGCCGGTCTTGACCCAAAAGGCAGAAATCTCATGCTCAGCCAGATTCGTGATTATCAGAAGAAATCAGAAAGCACAGTTCTGCTGGTTTCACACAGTATGGAGGATGTTGCGGAATTCACCAAGAAACTGCTTGTCATGAGCAAGGCAAAACTGTTTTGCTATGAAGATACTTATAAAGTATTCCGCCGTGCAGAAGAACTTAAACAGCTCGGCTTGAGAGTTCCGCAGATTGCTTCTGTGATGCAGGCTCTCCGTAAAAAAGGCTTTGCTCTGCCGGAAGATTTATACACGGTGGAATCTGCAAGAGATGCTGTCCTTGCGCTGTTAAGAAAGGGGGAAATCTCATGCTGAAAGATATTACACTCGGACAGTATTTTCCGATTGACAGCGTTCTGCATAAGCTTGACCCCAGATTCAAGATAATCTATACGATGATATTTATCATCATGCTGTTTTCAGGAAGCCATTACTGGACGCTTCTTATCGGTGCAGTATTTGTCATCATGGCGCAGATGCTCTCGAAAGTTCCGCTTAAAATGAGCTGGAAAAGCCTGAAACCTCTGCTTCCGGTGCTAGTGTTCACGGCAGTGCTGAATCTGGTTTTCATCGACACCGGAGAAACACTCTTTGCATGGAAATTCCTGAAAATTACGCAGGGCGGTGTCACTACCAGCATCTTCATGATATGCAGAATTGTTTTATTAATTATCGGGTCATCTCTCCTGACGTATACAACCTCGCCGATTCTGCTTACAGATGCCATTGAATCGCTGATGTCGCCACTCAAAAAAATCAATTTTCCGGTGCATGAAATGGCTATGATGATGTCTATTGCTTTGAGATTTATTCCGACTCTGCTCGAAGAAACAGATAAAATCATGTCCGCACAGAAAGCAAGAGGCGCAACGCTCGATAACGGAAAACTGATGGAACGTGTCAAAGCTATGATTCCGATTCTGATTCCGTTGTTTGTTTCTGCATTCCGCAGAGCAGAAGAACTCGCTACGGCAATGGAATGCCGTTGTTATCGTGGGGGAGAGGGAAGAACCCGTCTCCGTCAGTTGAAAGCTTCTGCAAGGGATTATATCGGACTGGGAATTTGTCTGCTGTTTCTGGCAGTCAATATTATTCTGAATATTATATTATAATAATATAATAAATTATAATAAGAGGAAGGTTTTTATTATGCAGAAAAAATCAACTTCTGTCAAGCAGGGATGGAGAGAAAAGCTGGATGCGCTCGCCTTCTGGGAAGTGCTGGCTTTTGTGATTCCGTTTCTGCTGATGGGGTATGCGTTCAAAAAAATTGAAATGCACCCCTTCGGTGACAGACAATTTTTAGTAACAGATGCATGGCATCAGTATTATCCGTTTTTTCAGCTCCTGTTTGAAAAACTGAAAAACGGTGGTTCGCTTCTGTATTCGTGGCGCACCGGAATTGGAACGAATTTTCTGGCATTGATGGCCTATTATGCAGCAAGCCCGCTGAATCTGCTGTCTGTCTTTATGACACAGGAGAATCTGCGAGACGGCATGATGCTGATTTTAATGTTCAAATTTGCATTTGCAGGGCTGTTTATGGCATCCTGTCTGCGGTATGTGTTCCGTGTGAATGATATGTCAATCACGATGTTCGGCACAATGTACGCACTGTGCAGTTATATGATGGGCTATTACTGGAATACTATCTGGATTGATACGGTCGCACTGCTTCCGCTTGTCATGATGGGACTGACGATGCTTGTGCGTGAAGGAAAATACAGAGTCTATGTTGTTTCACTGGCACTTGCCCTTCTGACAAATTATTATATTGCATATTTTATCTGCATTTTTACAGTGCTGGCGTTTTTCTGCCTTTGTCTATATGAAAATCTGGATTTCCGGAAATTCTCGAAACGTTTCGGCATGATTACCGGCTGTTCTCTGCTTGGAGCAGGACTTTCTTCATGGATTCTGCTTCCGACATTCTTTGCTTTGCAACTGACTTACAGCGTGAACAATGAGTTCCCGAAAAGTATTAAATTCTACGAAAAATGGCGGGATATTGTAGCTAATATGCTTGCCTATACAGAACCGACAACTAAAAGCGGTCTGCCTAATCTGTATACTGGTCTTCTGCCGTTGCTTCTTCTGGGTGCGTTCCTGATAGCTAAGAAAATACGCATCCGTGAGAAAATTACCGCTGTTTTCCTGCTGG
>JAFRMZ010000053.1 GCA_017430465.1 Oscillospiraceae bacterium | reverse complement strand
TTGCTTCTGTAGAGGGCTCAGTTGCCTCTGTAGAGGGTTCAGTTGCTTCTGTAGAGGGTTCAGTTGCTTCTGTAGAGGGTTCAGTTGCTTCTGTCGGGTTAACACTGTCAGCATAGCCTAATACAATATAGTCCAGATTTGCCAGATTCCAGTAGTTATAGAAATTCAGGGTGCTTGTTACATTGCCGTTTACTTCGATAGTCTTTGTATAGCTGTCTGTTCTGTTCATATCAAAATGATAAGCAATGTTATTGTACTGGCCTGTAAAAAGTGCACCGTTTCCGCCGTAGATAATGCCGTCAAATACCATTGTGATGGCCTTGATATTTTTATAGTCATAAGCGGACAGGTCAAACTGATTTGCATTGTTGATATTATCCAAAACAACTGCATTTTCAGGAACAGAAACCTTTTCATCTTCGATATAGTAGAAAGTAACGGATTCAATTTCGCCCAGTGTTTCGGAAGTATGATACCAGTCATTGATAGTCAGGGTATTAACCGGAGAAGTCAGTGCATACTGGTCGAAAGAGATGTTGACAGTACCGTCTTCTGAAACGGTATCACTGCTTAAAACAGTAGAAGATACCCAGTTTCCGAGCACAATACTGCCACGTGTAGTGCTGTCAGTCTGGCCTTTGAACTTTACAGAAACACCGGTGATATGTTCAAAATCATAATTGCTTAAATCATACGTTACACCGTACTGTATACCGCCTGCAACGGAGAAAGTTCTTTTGGCTTCAAAAGCTTGGGGTTCTTCTTCCGGAGATTCTACATTGACAACAATTTCGCCGGAGACTGTTTCATAGTGTTCAGAATCATCCGGAATGAAAGTCCAGTTCAGTTTAGTTTCGCCTTCAGTGAGTGCATTGCCGAGATTATCCCAGATAACAGAACCTTCTACATTGCTGTTTACAGTGAAATCGTCTTGAGAAAGAATATCTTTAGAAGTTACTTTGCTCTTTTTGAGTTTAATATGCATTTCAGGTTCGGCTTTAGCAATATGGGATGTCAGTGTCAGTGTTCCGATATAAAGAGCATCTTCAGAAGAATCTGTTGTCATATCAAAATCATCAAGAGGAATTTCAGGAGTTTCTATATCCGAATCGTAATCATGCAAATAAATATCAAATGTTGTCGTGAAATTACCGGCAGTTTTAGGAGTACCTGAAATAACGAAATTTTCATTCATAGTCAAACCAGCAGGAAGTTCACTGTTTTCTGTAAGTACAAAGGAAATATTTTCAGCAGGCACATCTACGTAATCCGTAAGGGCTACTTCTTCTACAGCAGAATTGTAAGTGGCTGTCAGTTCAGCCTCAGGAACTGCTTCAATCGGACGGAAAGTTACCTTTGCTTTCATGTAGAAATCCGAAACTTCAGTCCCATGGTTGTCAACATAAGCAAAATAATACTTTGCTGGAACATAGCAGATAGTTTCTGTATTAAAATCTGCGTATGGCGAATTCCAGTTTAATTCGTCAGGGTCAGTATAGAGGTAAACTGATTTCATGGCGGATGTATTTAAAAATGCAAAGTTCCCAACTGATTTTACAGTATCTGGAATATGGATTGTCTCTAAAGCTGAACAGTTTGCAAATGCCTCTGAGCCAATGGATTCCAAATCTCCAAGAATCGTAACAGATTCTAATGATTTACAGCCATTGAATGAACAGTATCCAATATGTTTAACACCT
This sequence comes from Oscillospiraceae bacterium, assembly GCA_017430465.1. Classification (GTDB taxonomy): domain Bacteria; phylum Bacillota; class Clostridia; order Oscillospirales; family Ruminococcaceae; genus UBA3855. The sequence continues at coordinate 12,009 of JAFRMZ010000053.1, read as the reverse complement.
GTTCCTAAGGTTACTGATTTCAGATTGTTAAAGTTTCCGACAAACAGTGTATCAGGAATTGTTTCTACGCTATTAATTACAACATCTTCCAATGCAGTACAGTCCAGAAAAATGATGTCTTTCATAAGACCTTCAAAGGCAGTGACTCCATTTCCAATGGAAATGGATTTCAGACCACTGCAACGGATAAATACGCCTTCACCCAGATATGTTACACTGTCCGGAATGTCGCAAGAGGTTAAACCTGTTTGGACAAATGCATACCCTTCTACTTTGGTTACACTATCAGAAATGGAAATGGATTCCATATTAGCACATTTATAAAATGCAAAAGAGCCGATTCCTGTAATTCCATTTTCAATTACAGCCTGCTTGATAGAAAGATTTTCCTTAAAAGGGGTATTATCAGCAGAATAGCTGTACATATCTCCCTCTCCGAAGATAGTCAGAACACCATTTGCATACAATTTATAGAAAGCATTTTCACCGCACTGACCAGATTCTACAATGCTGTCCATTTCAGTGGAATCGAATGAAGTTTCTACTTCAGTAGCTTCCGGAGCAGAAGCACTTGCAGTAACAGTTCCTGCAAATATCGGGCCATTGGATGCGCAGAGTGCAAAAGCGGCTACAATAGCCAAGAGTTTCTTTGTGTTTGGTTTCATTGAAAATTTCCCCCATTAGAGTAAATAATTTTTAAATTTCGGATTTAACGATTTACATTTCGTATTTCCGCTGACATGATGATTATAGCATAAACGATTAAGCATGTCAATGGAATTTGAATCTTTTCTACTATTTGTACAAATGTGGTTAATCGTTTTCGAGGTTTCGTGAGTAAAAAGTATATAAAAAAACGACTGAAAAAATAAGCTTTCTACAATTCATAAAAAGTACATATCTGCTTAATTTTATATATGTCCGGATGTCATGGATTGTTATTTAAAAGTTCATAAAAAAATCATATTTTGTTTTTTTACCTCAAAAATAAATATATACAAATAGTATTTTGCGAATGCAAGACAACAATCTGAAATTGCTTCTAAAATTATCTCCAAAATATTACTATTCGTATATCAAATCATGCTGAAAAGAACAGATGTCTTTTAAAATCATATATTTCCATGATGTCAGGATTCGTCATAAATTCTAATTTGTGATTTTTTTGTTAATATTTTTATGCTATACTGAAATTATTGAAGATGTTATTCATTCCAGAATGGAGTGTGCAAAATGGCTTCTGCAGTATAAGTTTCAGAATCTGAAATGCTTTTGCATAAGAAATATTGTCTATTGCTGGATTCAGCTTGATTAAAAATAGCTAATTTTATTTGCAAAACGATGAAAAACATTTCATCCATATCGCCGAAAAAAAAGTAAAAAGTACCCCTAGGGGTACTATACAAAATTCAAAATTTATGATAAAATTAAATTGTCAAACAAAAAGGCATCGAGGTGAGTGCTTTATGGATTATATTAAACTTCCGGCTGTCATAGAAAAATTAAAGTCCGCAGAATCTAAATTTTTGCCTGTCTGGATTTCTGCCCCGACAGGATATGGAAAAACTTCCGCAATCAAGGATTATTATGCTTTCAAAAGTATGCTGTGCATCAGCGGAAAAAATGGTATGCTTGACCAGAGGCCTGAATTTTCCAAAATCCGGCAGAGCGTTGTGTTTGTGGATGATGTTTCTTTTGTTGCTGACCAGAATTCACAAAGATATATTCTCTCTCTGCTGAATCAGAAAAACTTTCAGACGATTCTTGCCGGAAGGGGAAAATTTCCGGAATGGCTTGAAGATATTGCCCTACAGATTGATTTCGTGTTTATTTCAGAACAGGAGTTCCTGTTTCATGAAACCCAGATGATAGAATTATTTGAACATCATGGAATTTTTCTCGAAAAAGAAAAAATGGAACAACTCACCAGATGGACTCAGGGCTACCCGATAGCATCCCTGTTTTATCTGAAACATATTCTCAATGGAGAGGCTTTTAGTTTGGCACTGGTCGAAAAAGTTTGGGACGATGTATTCCGCTTCTGGGATAGAAATATTTTTGAACTTTATGACAGCGAACTTTGGAATCTTATGCTTGCGCTTGCGCCCTATCCGTACTTTAGTGAAGATTTTGCTGCCTCGGTAACAGGTGTTTCTGTTGTACAGGAATGGTTCTTGTATTTGCAGAAAACAGGGCAGTATTTATTCCGGAATGAAAATGCTGTCTGGAAATTCCGTCCGGAAATTGAAAAATTTCTTTGCTGGAAACGAAAGATGGTCTATTCCGAAGAAAAACAGAAGGAAAATTATCATCGTGCGGCATACTGGTATGAACAGCATGACCGTATCAGTGAAGCTCTGGAATATTACCGCCTTGCCGGCGCAGAGGAACAAATGACACAACTTCTCATCCGGAATGCTGCCAACCATCCCGGAACAGGCCATTATTATGATACCAGAAAATATTATGAAGCCCTTCCGGAACAAACGATTTTAGAAAATCCGGTGCTGATTTCCGGTATGTCTCTGTTATGTTCGCTGATGCTAAATCCTCAAGATTCCGAAAAATGGTATCAGGAACTGAAAGCATTTGCTGAAAATCCAAAAAATCCAAAACCAAAACGGAAAGAAGCCAGAAACAAGCTTGCTTATCTGGATATTGCCCTGCCTCACCGAGCCGGAAAAGGCATTATCAAGATTTTTACCAATACATTTCGTATGGTCAAGGCAGGGGAAATTAGATTGCAAGAATTTTCCGTAACAAGCAACATTCCGGCTATTATGAATGGCGGACTGGATTTCTGCGTGTGGTCAAAAAATGATACGGCAATTGCACGATTTTTAGGTCATCCGCTGGAAATCGTCCTCGGAAAGCACGGAAAAGGACTCGTCGACATCGCACTTTCTGAAAGCCTGTTTGAAAAAGGTATGACCAATCCTTATGAAATTGTTACAAGACTGAATAACGGTATTGCTGATGCTTCCAACGGCGGAAAAATGGAAATGATATTTGCAGCCACTGCACTGCTTGTCAAACAGCATTTGTTACAGGGACAGTATCCCACTGCTAAACGCAGAATAGATATGTTCCAGCAGAAAATTACCGAAGAAAACGCTAGTCAGTTGATTCCGAACTTTCAGGCATTCTGTACATGGTTTGCGCTTTATACAAATGACAAGAAAATCATTCAGAATTATCTGGAGTCTGCTCCGGATGAAAAGAAAAACTTCTATGTACTGGACAGATACCGGTATATGATTAAAATCCGCTGTCTGATTGCAGAAAATCATCTTGCAGATGCTCTGGATTTGGCTTGTTTCCTGACCGGATATTTCAATAGCTATCAGCGCACCTACATGATGATTGAAAATAATATTCTGAAAGCAGTTATTCTCTACCGCATGGAGAATGAAAGTTGGCGTTCTGTTCTGACAGAAGCCCTTCAAAAAGCAGAAGAATTCCACTTTGTGCGGGTATTTTCGCTGGAAGGCACAGCGGTTCTGCCTCTGCTGATGCATCTTGAAAAAACAGATATTTCGGAAGAATTTCTGAAAGCGATAATGAATGAAGCCAAGAAGATGGCTCTTGCTTATCCAGATTATCTGAATTATGTGACAAAGCCGGATATTTATTTCACGGACCGTGAAACACAGGTACTCAGCCTGCTCTGTCAGGGGCTTTCTATGCAGGAAATCTGCAATGAATGCGGTATCTCCTATGATGGCTTGAAAAAACATAACAGAAACATCTATCAGAAACTCGGTGCAAAAAACCGTGCCGAAGCTGAACGAAAAGTTTTGCAGCTAGGTATTATCCACCGGAAAGGGGGAGAACTATGAGACTAAAAAAACAGGTACAATTCGATAAAAACAATATGATATTGAAACTCGGAAATCATGAAAAGAAAATCAATCCGGAAGATGATTTTATCATTCAGGCTTTACAGAATCATGTTACTGATGATGCCCGCTTTTTAAGACTGGTCATGACAAAAGAACAGTCTGACGAAATCGAAGCCGGCTTCAGAATGGCGGCTTTTGTTGAAGAATATGGTGAATTCCTTAAAGAAGAACCCGCCGGAACTATTTCTTATCATAAAGAATAAACAGAAAGGCAGTGATTTTATGGCTTTTGGATTTAAAATCAAAAAGCTGAAAACCAGCCGTGCTTATACGCTCGAAGAACTTTTTGAGCAGATTCAGGATAAAACCTTCACTGCAGGTCAGCCGTCTCTGACAAAGCATGGTTTGACGACAGTCATTACATTTCCGCCTTTGGATAGAAATAATCAAATCTGGCTGATGCAGGCGCAGATGTCCAAACCGCCCTACACCCAATGGCAGGTTTATAAAAATCAGCCTGCTGGTGTGGAGAATATGGTTGTCAACGAAGTGCTTGAACAATTGACAGATGGTTTTTCAAGGCTTTCCGGAGTGTTCGGAAACAATGCCAAGAAAATAGAACAGCTTGTGGAAATTACTGCAAACGAGCTGGAACAGCTTAATCTTTAATCCCGAAAATATCAGCTATTGTGCTGATATGATATAAATATAGTTTCCGGAATGGTTTCCGGCAAAGAAATCAAAATACACACCTGCTCATTGTGTATTTTCCTCCTGATTTCTAAAAGGAAAAATTCCGGAAAACTATAATCTTGAGAATTATTAATAAGGAGATTTAATTATGAGAAACCTGAAAAAAGTTGCTGCTGTACTGGCAGCTATGACATTTGCTATGACCGCTTTCACTGCTTGTGGCAGCAGTACTGAAACCAAAGAAACACCGGTTGCTGATGCTGTTCCGGCAACAGAAGCTCCTGCTGCAACAGAAGCTCCCACCGAAGCCCCTGCAACAGAAGCTCCCGCTGCTGCTAATGATGACAATGCTGATGATGCTGATGCTGACGATGATGCCGATGCTGATGCTGACGATGAAGCCGCTGCACTCGCCGCAGAATTACTGGATGCAGTTTCCAATACTGTATGGGTCGGCATGGATACAGAGTACACATGCTATGTTCTGGCATTCGGCGAAGATGAAATCTATTTTGCAGATGACATCGGCGGCGAAATAGAAGGCTACTGGGATATTACAGCAGATGCAAGCCATATCTTTATTTATTCCGATGCCGAAATGACTGACGAAATCGGCGGTTTCGACTGGGAATATGACGAAGAATCCGATACAATGGTTATCATGGATACGGTTGTTATGGCACAGACCGATGCTGATTCTATTGATGCTGCTGTAGAAGAACTCCAAAAAATGTCCTTGGCTAAGACAGTTGCAGAGGCTCTGAATGAAACTTACTGGTTCGGTACAGATTCCACTGATTCCGGTCTGGTGCTGGCTATGTTTGAAGAAAAAATGATTTGGGCATCTATCGATAACGAAGGAACTCCCGTTGTAGAAACACTTTACTGGGGCATGGATTATGATAATATCACACTTTATAATGCAGGCTATGAACCCGTTCTGGAAATGGGATGGGATATTTCCGAAGACATGTCCTCTCTGTTCCTGACCATTGATGGAGAAGAAATCGAAATGTCTCAGACTACTGAAGACGATGCTGCTACCTTTATCGGTGCTGCTGTCACAATCGGAGAAGTAGAACCTGCTGCTGATGACGATGATTACAGCAGTTACTTTGATGGCACACTGTGGGCTGGTCTGGGTGATGACGGCACTGTTGCCGGACTCGTTTTTGACGGTGCAGAAGCTTCTATGGTAGCGGTTGACGATGACGGCGAACTTGTTGGCGAAGATGTTGACTGGGCTGCTGATGCAGAATATATCTACCTTGGAGATAATGTTTTTACTTGGGAAATGCCTGATGATGAAACACTCATTCTGACCGAAGAAGACGGCTCTGTTACTTCCTTTGCCTTGGTTGAAGGTACTGCCGATGATTTGGGCGCAGCTATGGCTGTCCTCGCAGCAGAATAAACAGATGATGAAAATCAAAAATCAATAAAAATTTGCACAAAGCCTGATAGTTCCCATCTGTCAGGCTTTTTTTAAAAATAAAATTTTTTGCAAAAGGAGACAGGAATCATGTCCGATGTTTTAGAATATAAATGCCCCTGCTGTAGCGGAAAAGTGGAATTCAGCGCAGAAAGCCAACAAATGAAATGCCCCTATTGCGATGCCGAATTTACAATAGAAGCCGTCAGCGAACAGGAAGAAACTGTTCAGTCAGAATCCCAGATGCACTGGGATTCTTCCACCGAAGAATGGAATCAGGAAGAAATCGGAAATATGCATGTCTATCGCTGTCAGTCGTGTGGCGGAGAAATCATCGCCGAACAGACAACAGGAGCTTCCAAATGTCCTTATTGTGATAATCCGGTTATTATGACAGGACAGTTTTCCGGCGATTTGCGCCCCGATTATGTAATTCCGTTCAAACTGAACAAAGAGGATGCCAAAGCTGCTCTGCTCAAACATTTTGAAGGAAAAAAACTGCTCCCGAAAATTTTCCGGAGTCAGCACCAGATTGATGAAATCAAAGGCGTATATGTTCCGGTGTGGCTGTTCGATGCCCAAGCAGATGCTTCTGTTACGTTCAAGGCACATAAATCTAAAAAATGGAGTGATGCTAATTTTGATTATCATGAAAAAAGCTATTATTCCGCTTTCCGCAAAGGACGGATGGACTTTGAAAGGATTCCAGTTGACGGGTCTTCCAAAATGGATGATGATTTAATGGAATCTATTGAACCATTTGATTTCAAAAATGCAGTAACATTCCAGACAGCGTATCTTTCCGGATACCTTGCTGATAAATATGATGTCGACTCGGAGCAGAGCAGGGAACGTGCTGACAAGCGTATCAAAAATAGCGTGGAAGAAGCTTTTAAAAAGACTGTCACCGGCTATGAAAGTGTCAGCACGGAAAAAGTTCAGCTTCATCTGAAAAATGCCACAGTAAAATATGCGCTTTATCCTGTATGGCTTTTGAATATAAGCTGGAACGGCACGGTCTACAAGTTTGCCATGAACGGCGAAACCGGAAAATTTGTTTGGAATCTTCCGCTTGACAAAGGTCAGGCAGTCAAGAAATTTTTACTGATTATGACAATTATCAGCGTGATTGCGTATTTAATTCTTTATGTGATTAGCATCAGTTTGATAATCGGGGCAGTCATCGCCGGAATTGTAGTTGCTGTTATGTGGTCTGACCTGAAATCTGTCACGTCCAAAAAAGAAGCTAATGACTATGTTACGGTCGGAAGCCTGAAAATTCAGCTTCACAATGATAAATTTCTCTATAAGAAGACAGAAAAAAAACCACATCAGAAAAGCTGATTATTTTCTGGATAGAGTACCCGCAGAGGTACTGGGCAAATCAGAAGTTCTATGATAAAATAAAAGTGAAAAATATTGTCAGAGAGGTAAGTTTCTATGAAATTAAAAAAAATAACAGTAATACTGACAGCAATGCTTATGATGTTTGGTATCTCGGCATGTTCCGAAACAGAAAACAGTTCCGAAACTGCGGAAATCACCGAGGAAAATAAAATTGTCACCTCCGTAAGTGTTCCGGCAAATCAGAACAGTACGCTTTCCATTAATCGTTCTGTTCGTTCACAGACCGTTCCGATGGGAGAAACAGGCACATGGACTGTATTTGTTTATCTGTGCGGTTCTGATTTGGAATCCAATCTTTTTTGTGCCTCTGCGGATATAGAAGAAATGCTGGAAGCATCTACAGGCGAAAATGTCCGCTATATTGTACAGACTGGCGGTGCATCTGACTGGTATTATGACGAAATCAATCCTGATTCTGCTCAGAGATGGCTGATTCAGGACGGCGAAATGACAGAAATCTGGTCAGATGATGCCGTCAGCATGGGAGACAGTCAGGCTCTTGCAAATTTCCTGAAATGGGGCGTTGCGGAATATCCGTCAGCCAATATGGGGCTGATTCTATGGAATCACGGCAGCGGAAGCATCAACGGCATTTGTTTTGATGAGACAGCAGATGATGATTCTCTGCTCCTGAAAGAAATGGATGCTGCGCTTTACAGTGTTTATGATGATATGACAGAACCGTTTTCTTTTATCGGATTTGATGCCTGTCTAATGTCCACCGCAGAAACAGCGGCAATTCTGGGAACGCATGCGGACTATATGATAGCCTCGCAGGAAATAGAGCCTGGCTATGGCTGGAATTATACTGTTATAGGAGATTATCTTGCAGAACATCCGGATTGTGACGGTCTGGAAATCGGAAAAGTGATTTGTGATGCCTTCTATGCAGACTGTCAGGAAATCGGAAAAGAAGACAGTGCTACACTTTCAGTGATTGATTTATCCAAAATAGACAGTCTGATTTCCGCATTCGACAGCTACGCAGAGGATTTATATCAGATAACAGAGAATAATGCTGATTTTTCAGAGATTGCAAGAAAGATTTCTTCAGCAGATAATTTCGGCGGAAATAACAGAATCTCCGGCTATACCAATATGATTGACCTTGCCGGACTGTTACGGGCAGGAAAAGAAAAATGCAGTTCTGCCCAGACAGCATTACAGGCTCTTTCTGATGCCGTGGCATATCAGATAAAAGGCACTGACCATGCCGATGCCTGCGGATTGTCGGTTTATTATCCGTTGCAGGTGCAGGACGGTTCGCAGGAACTGAGTATTTTCAAAGATGTTTGCCTAAGTGCCTATTATCTGGGACTGGTCGATAAAATTGCGTATGGTGCAGTACACTCCGGAAATATCAGCGATTATGAAAATCAATCTGTTCTGGATTTGTTTACAAATCACTGGAGTGCAGAGGAATATACGACAAGTTCAGACAATACAACTCTGAATTATCTGCTGAGTCTGAATTCACAATGGGATTATGCCGACGATTTCAGTGCCGGAACAGATGCAGAAATCAGCTTTATAGATGAACCCACATTCGATGAAGATGGAAATTACTGGTTTTCACTATCGGAAGAAAGTCTTTATAATACGGATTATATCGAAGCGGCTGTTTATTTTCTGGATGCAGAATCCGAAGAAATGATAGAATTCGGCTTTACCGGTGAAATCTGGGAAGACTGGGAAGACGGTGTGTTCTCTGATAATTTCGACGGTTACTGGTTCTGTCTGGCCGATGACCAGTTCTTGTCGGCGTATCTGTTTGAAGAATGTGAAGATTATGATATTTACATCTCTCCGATACTGCTCAATGATGAGGAGACTTATCTGAGATTTGTCTATGACGAAGAAGCAACGGAAGTATATATGCTTGACATCTGGAACGGTCAGGAGGAAAGCGGTGCTGTTTCCAGAATCACGACTGAATTACAGGAAGGCGATATTATTACGCCTTTGTATACTGCCTATGATTTGAATTCTGATGATTCTTATTATTACTACGGCGAAGAATACGAATATGACGGCGATACGGAATTATATTTCGAGACTCTGCCAGACGGCGATTATTTATATGCTTTCTGCATCAATGATATTTACGGAAACTATTATCAGACTGACCCTGTTTCTTTCTCAATAGAAGGGGAAGACATCTATTTTGATACATTTTAAGTATGCTATTGCATCTTTATATGGACTGACAATGTGAACAGCAAGAATATCTTTCTCAATCATTCCGGTTCTCAGGTCAACAAATTTCGACATGCTAAAAATGAAAAAAGCAAGAAAAAAATTGTAAATTTTTTGTAAATTGTATTGACTTTGTGGTATCTATATGATATAATTATAAAAGAAGTGAATTTTAATTCAAACCAAAAGGAGGATTTTTATGAAAGGACAATTTTTGAAAAAGACCATTGCAGGTCTTATGGCTCTGCTGATTGTTTCGGGCGGTATGCCTTTACAGCCAGTCTCGAAAATATTTGAGAGGACTGCTATCACGGCAAAGGCTACCAATATCGCCCCCACACCCATAACAGGCTTAGTTGCTGAGAAAAATGAATATGGCTATTGGAAAAGTCAGGCTCTTGCAAATGCAGGAGAATATGATGAAGAGTCAGGTTTTAACTATTGGTATTCTGTTGAACTGCTTGAAATCTATGATGATACCATGTCAGATGAGGAGAAGGGCTTTGAAATTTTCGAGTATAATGCTGATTGTTCTTATTATTATACTACTTCCGTACCGAAGGGCAATTATCCGGGTAAATATAAGGTATATTATGGCATTTCAGATACAGAGGATGTAGAAAATCCCAGTTCTTTTGAAGTAATTATCACAAAGGAAGGAACTGTTATTCCGTCAGAAAGCGTGAGCGAATCGGGACAGGGAGCATCTTCAACAGAACCAACAGGAGGAACAGGACCAACAGGGTCATCAGAAGAATCAGAAGAATCAGAAGAATCAGCACCAACAATTGTATCGACAACTGTTGAAAATGGTATTTACACGGGATTTACTGCTACATCAGGTACAACCGGTGCAAACACGTCAGAGGGCTATGCCAAATTAGTGGACGGCAATAAATCCACAAAGTGGTGTGTTATAGACCCTGATGGCACTTGCTATGTAGAGTTTAACAGCGACATTTCCTTTATTCCGACAGGCTACATTCTGACTACTGGCAATGATAATTCTAAATATACCGGACGCAATCCGGCAGGCTGGAAACTCTATGGCAAACTGAACGAGAACGATGATTGGACAGTTCTTGCTGAAGTAACACAAGATACAGTACTTGAAGACAAGGATTATCAGTCCTATGATTTTGATATTGAGAATAACACCTCCGCTTATCAGTACTTCCGTTTTGAATTTAGTCAAACGAAAGGTTCAAATGTATTTCAGCTTTCGGAATTGCAGTTCAAAGGCGAGGCAGCAGAGGAAGCCACTGACCCGACAGAACCTTCGTCAGAAAATGCAAGCGAACCGACAGAAACTGAATTCGAGAGCGAACCTTCGTCAGAAAATACAGATGTAATCACCGTATATTTTGTTGATTCTTCTTACTGGGGCGATGTCCATGTATACTATTGGGGAAGTGAGGAATCAGTTGATTGGCCCGGCACTGAGATGAAAAAGTACCAAATGAATGATTTTGGTCAGCAGGTGTATTCTGCTGAAATTCCGGCAAATGTAGAAGGTATTATTTTCAACGGAAACGGTAATCAAACTGTAGATATTACCAACAATATTTCAAATGGTACGATGTGGTATCTAACCGAAAATAAGGATGATAATGGTCGTTTTGAAGTCGGTTATACGACAGAAACTCCGTCAGAATCAGAAAGTGAATCGACAGAATCCAACTCCGAACTGACAGAAACTGAATCCGAGAGCGAACCTTCGTCAGAAAATGCAAGCGAACCGACAGAAACTCCGTCAGAATCAGAAAGTGAATCGACAGAATCCAACTCCGAACCGACAGAAACTGAATCCGAGAGCGAACCGGCACAATCTCTTGTTTCTGTCACCTACCTTGACGAAAACGGCACCGAACAGACTGTCGATGCAATTCCTCTCGAAAGCGGTTCAGAAAGCTATACTTATCTTGAAGCCGGCTGGTATGTGGTCAACAGCAATATTACTTATCAGGAAGTGCTGCAACTGAACGGCGATGTCAAGCTGATTCTCGCTGACAATTGCACCATGACAATGACCGATAATGCACAAATCTATGGAAACCGTCATAACCTGACAATCTACGGACAGACAAACGGCACAGGCAAGCTGGAATCTGATATCTCATCAACCTGTATTAATATTGTGAAAGATTATGCACAGTACGGCGGTATTGTTGACCTGAAAAGCAAGAACAGCTGGGCATTTAATGCTACTGGTGACAATAGCGGAACACTCACACTGGCTGGCGGAACACTGAATGCGACTTCGTATGATATAATGGGTAGTGCAATTGCTGTTATTGTTTCCCAAGATATCAATATCACCGGAGGAACGCTGAATGCTGTCTGCACCTCTGCGGAAAGCAGTTCCAACACTGGTGGGCATGGCATTCTCATCAGTAGTGGCAATATCAATATCAGCGGCGGAACTGTTACAGTAAATGT
>JAFRMZ010000052.1 GCA_017430465.1 Oscillospiraceae bacterium | reverse complement strand
CGCTTGCCCATGCCCTCTGCCAGCCGGGCCAGCGTGTCAACGGTGGGACTGCTGGTGCCGTTTTCGATGCGGCTGATGTTGGACTGGCGGATTCCGGTCCGCCGGGCCATCATAACAGATTAATTCGCCTCCTTTTCCCACGGATAAGGGCCTTTGCCCCAGTCCCATTCGTGTTCGCTCTGCTGATGAACGGCCTGAAGCGGTCCGAAACGGGACGTATATTCTGCAATGGCCTTTTCACGCTGGGATTTATATTTCCGGAACAGTGCAAGTGCTTCCTGACATCCTGTATGGGTATCCAGATACAGCATCAGGTCATAAAGTGCAAAATCATATTTCTGAATCATACGCAAAAGCTGAGTCCGCCGGTTCATGAGCAGTCACCTCCGGCGGAAGCAAACGGAAAATCCAGAACGGGAAACAGTGGTCCCTGCTGCATTCCGGTCTGGGAATCATAAATTGTATCGCTCCAGAGCTGATAGGGGACATAAGCCATTCCGGGCGGTGTCACATCGGGAAAAATCTGCTGAGGCTGATTCTGCAAAGGACAGAAACTTTCCCCGAAATTTTCAGTAACCTGTTCAGCATCCTGCGCAAGAATTTCAAATGCATGAAGTTCCATAAACTGAAAAACTCCTCCTTTCTGTAGGATAGTATCAGTATATGCGCAAAGCCGGTTTGGGTGATGTAAAAAAAGAAGCATGGATACTTGATTTCTTCGGAAGAATATGCTATAATAGAAATAATAGACACGAGGCGACAAGAACAAAATGCGGACAGAAAGAAGCAAAATCTTCTGTCAGAATGCAACCTAAAAAAGGAACGGTGATTATCATGAACTATCAGGAAACTGTCAAGCAGATTCGCAATATTGCGGTGATTGTTGCGGGAATTGATGAGGAGTATCAGAACAGCATCATCGAAGGAATTATTGATTGTGCCAAGACCCACCATGCGAATATTTCATGTTTTGCATCCTTCAGCGGTGTGATTGCAAGTAAAAGATATGATGTCGGTGAGTATAATATCTATGAACTGGTAAATCTGGAAAAGTTTGATGCGGTCATTCTAATGACAAATACTATCAGCAATCCGGAAGAAAAAGAAAAAATTATCCGGAAAGTAAAAGAATCCGGCCTTCCGGCAGTGGTGCTTGACGGCGAAGATGACCCGGATTTCTATCATGTGCGGATTCATAATCACAAGGCTATGCGGGAGATAATTCAGCATGTGATTCAGAAGCATCATGCCTGTCAGATTTGCTGTATTGCAGGGCCTCAGGCAAATCCGGAAGCCAGAGAACGGTATCAGGCATTTGTGGACGTGATGAAAGAAAATCATCTGGAAATCGGGAAGAATCAGGTATATTTCGGCGATTTCCGAGCAGTGGACGGAAAAAAGGCGATAGAGACTTTTATGTCTGCCAATATGGCCGTACCGGATGCGATTATCTGTGCTAATGATGCGATGGCACTCGCTGTCGTGGCCGAGCTTGAAAAACATGATTACAATGTTCCGGATGATATTATTGTAACGGGATTTGACAATACTTATAATGCAAGACATTACTGCCCGTCCCTGACAACCGTTTCCAGACCCCTCAACGAAGCCGGATATAAAGCCTGCGAAATGCTCCTGCATCTTCTGAACGGCGAAACAGTCGAACATAAGAAAATTCTGGATGCCGAACCTGTCTTCGCAGAAAGCTGTGGGTGTTCCAATGAGGTTTCCGGAAATATCCGGCAGTATAAAAAAAGCACGTTCCAGTTAATTGATGACTGCCGGAATGATATTTCACTCCTGAACAGAATGACAACAGAACTTGCGGAATCTGAAACAATTGAAGAAAATTTTGAAGTTGTCAGCCATTTTATTCAGGAGATTGAATGCGAAAAATACTGTATCTGCCTCTGCTCGGAATGGGAGGGCGTGTACAGGGATGTGCTCGGCCAGAAAGAAGAAGCGTATCAGGTGCACGGCTATACTAAAAATATGAGTGCACCGCTTGTCTGGGATAAAGGGGAAATCCGGAGCGTGGCACATTTCCGCAGTGCGGACATGTTTCCGGAAACACTGGAAACCGGCGGAAATATCAGCTATTTCCTGCCCCTGCATTTCCGTGAAAGATGCCTCGGCTATTACGTGATTACAAACGGCGAATTCCCTATCCGGAGTATGCTGTGTCATTCCCTTATGCTGAATATCAGCAATTCTATCGAGAATATCCGGAAACTGATTCATCTGGGCAATGTCATCCATGAACTGGATGTCCTTTACACTACTGACCCCATGTGCGGAATCTATAACCGGAACGGCTTTATCCGCATGGCAGACAAGATTCTGACCAAGGCACGGGAGGAACAGACAGGCGTGCTGATTGCCTTTATCGACATGGACGGGCTGAAAATGATTAACGACAACTACGGTCACAAAGAAGGCGATTTCGCCCTCCAGAGACTTGCAACCGCTATTTACGGATGCTGTGAAAACGGCAATATCTGCGCAAGATTCGGCGGTGATGAATTCATCATCCTCGGCGGAAATGCCAGCGATGCCGATATCGAACCGCTGGAAGGCATGATTCACAAGCGCATTGCTGATGCCAATCACGTTATCGGCAAACCGTATCAGATTGATGCAAGCATCGGCATGATAGTCACCAAAGTAACGAAAGAAGATACCCTGTTCGGACTTATTACGCAGGCGGATGCCCTTATGTACGAAGAAAAAAGAAGAAAGAAAACATCACGCTATCTCAGAAAAGAATAATCAGCAAAAGGAGCAAATTACATGGCAGAGCCATTTATATTCAAAGTCAATCTCGGCGGGATGATTGATATTCTTGCCAATCATCTCTACAGCAGTCCGGATGTTTTTATTCGGGAACTGCTCCAGAACGGCACGGATGCCATCAGCGGACGAAAACGGATGCAGCCGGATTTCCACAAAGGCCGGATTGCAATCCGGATTCACGAAAAGGAAGGCCTTTCCTTTGCCGATAACGGC
This sequence comes from Oscillospiraceae bacterium, assembly GCA_017430465.1. GTDB lineage: Bacteria > Bacillota > Clostridia > Oscillospirales > Ruminococcaceae > UBA3855. The sequence goes on along the minus strand of JAFRMZ010000052.1, from coordinate 9,662 downwards.
ACGGGACTCACCGAAGAAGAAATACATCAGTTTCTGGCAGTGATAGGACAGTCTTCCAAACGGGATTTGCAGACAGGCAGAATTCTGGAAGATTATATCGGCCGTTTCGGTATCGGGATGCTGTCTTGCTTTATGGTCACGGATAAGATTATCATGCATACCAAATCTGTAAAGCATCCCGAAAAAGCCTATGCATTTGAAGGATGCCCTGACGGCACTTACAGTATCACGGAACTGGAAAGCGGTTCTGTTCCGGAGGGAACTACAGTTATCCTGAAAGCCAAAAAAGGATGCGAATCTTATTTTACAGAACAGAAAGTCTGCGAACTAGTCAGATATTACGGCCTGCCCCTGCCGTTTCCGGTGATGCTCTGCCGTGCAGACGGCTCGGAAGAACGGATTAACGTCTGTTTTCCGGAGACAGGGGAGGACTTTTCCGGACAGGTTATGGCACTCGGAAAAGATTTGTTCGGAACGGATTTTCTCGGCTATATTCCGCTGGAATCCAAAACGGGACTGTTCAGCGGAGTCGCCTATATCATGCCTTATGCAGTTTCGGTTCATGCCAAGAATACCCACCGGATTTATCTCAAGAACATGCTTCTGACTGAGGACGGAGAAAGCATTCTTCCAAAATGGTCAGGCTTTCTGCGCTGTTTTTTGAACACTTCCCAGCTACGGCCGACTGCTTCCCGTGAAAGCTTCTATGAAGATGCCCTTCTGGAACAGGCAAGACAGGAACTCAGTCAGTGTATTTCAGAGTATCTGACAGGACTTTCCCAGAGCAGGCCGGAACTGTTGCAGGAAATTATCCGGATTCATTTTATGGCCGTCAAATCCATGGCCTGCGAAGATGAAGATTTCTTCCGGACATTTATTCCATTCCTGAAATTTGAAACCAATATGGGCGAACTCACCGGAAAAGAACTCCTCACCAGAACCGAGCCTGTCAGCTATGCACTGGATATGAATCAGTTTCACCGGACATCCGCACTGATGCTCTCGCAAAGTCAGATGCTGATTAATGCCTGTTATGTCTATGATGCCCAGCTTCTCCGGATGATGCAGGAATATGAAGAAAGCTTTGTCGCCGTTCCGCTGGAATATACGTCTTTTGAAGAAGTGTTGCAGAACCCTCCGGCCGAAGCGTTCCGGAAAGCAGAAGCCCTGCTCGGCAGTGCCCGCCGTGCACTGGAACAGTTCGGATGTGATGCTGAACTGAAAGCATTTTCACCCTCTCAGCTACCGGTTTTCTATCTTCTGGATGAAAATGCCAATATCAAGCGTGAAATTCAGCATTCCAGAGAAAATGCAAGCGATTTGTTCTTCTCCATGCTGGATGCGTTCGCCGAAGAAGTGCAGGACAGCCAAGCCACGCTCTTTCTGAACTGGAACAATCCTCTGATTCAGAAATTGATTTCTCTGGAAAATCCTCAGAAACAAAAACTCTGTATCGAAATTCTGTATGTGCAGAATCTTCTGACAGGCAGATTCCCCATGCAGGGCAGTGAAATGGCAATTCTGAATCAGAATCTGATTACATTGATAGAATGGGGGCTTTCCTGATGCACGAACTGGAAAGTATGGAGCATGAGTTTTATCTGTTTGACAGGGGAGAACCCCGCCTCCGGCGTATCCGTGAAGCTATCACCGAAGCCGACAGCCGGAATCTGCCGGAATGGCAGTTCCGGTTCAGATATGATTATCTGGAAGAATCTATTTTCTGCGGTGACAGGTACTATGCTATGATTATTTTTCCGGAGATGCTTTCGCTTTATGAAAAACATGAAAGCCTGCACCAGAATGCAAGAACAGCACACGATATGCTGATTTGCTTTAAGTGGATTGTAGAAGCTGCGCCGGAATTTCCGCAGATTTCCAGAAAAGAAATCGACAGCTATTTCCGGCTGTTCAAGAAAATGCTGATTGAACAGGGCAAAAGCCTTAGCATTTACTATATGAAACATTGCCTGTTCTATATGAAAGTCGATGAGGCCATTGCCGCTGCGGATTTCTATCGCTTTCTGGAAGAACCGCTTGACGATGTCTCCGATGGAAAAGCCCTGTATTATGACCAGCAGGTTATGTACTATCTTTCAATAGACGAAGAAGAAAAAGCTCTGGAATCCGCAAAGCTTATCTTTGCCGGAAAACTCCGTTCCAATGCCCTTCCGCAGGCAACATATCACGATTTTATCAGATATTATCTCGAACGTGAACAGTACCCCCATGCGGTGCATTATGCGTTTCTGACAGAACGGCGTGTGGTATGTGACCCGTATTATCTGGATATTATCGGCACACTGCTGACGCTCTACAGTCAGACTAAAATTCCGGACGGCGTGAAACTGTTCAGTATGCATTATGAATTATATCTGACATCCAAAAATCCGCTGATGAAAATGCTGTTTGCCATAGGGGCGTATCATTTGTTTCGGGCAATGGATAAGGAAAAGCATCATGTTATTCTGGAACAGCTCAAAGTTGCCCGTGATGCGCTTGTATTCCAGAATTCTCCTGAACGCATTGCAGAGCATTTCTATCAGGAGGCAGATTCTGCCGTGCAGAAATTCGATACCCGCAACGGTACGGATTATTATGCCAGAATGCTTCATCTTCTGGATGATAAATTTCAATCATGAAAATTAAGGGGCTTTGATTATGAGTATAACTGCCAGAATAACAGAAAACGGACAGATTACAATTCCGCCGGAAATCCGGCATCATTTAGGATTGCAGGCCGGCGATGAAGTCAGATTTTATACAAATGCATACGGAGAAATTGTCATTTCCGGTGCGGATACACTGACTCCGGAGATACATCAGAAAATGCCGTCCAAACCACTCGGAAAAGATTCGGCTTATGAGGAAATTCAGGAGTATCTGGATTGTTACAGAGAGGCTCTGACAAGCAGGTATCCCGATAAACAGATGCTTTTAGTTTTTGCCTACAGTGTGGGAAAAGCGTATAAAATCAAGTTTATCAGAACCACGCCCGAAGAATTTCTCAGAGCAGAATATTTCACCGTATGTGCAAAATCAAACGCAAGCCGGCACACAAGCAAAGATGCACCGAAAGTATACAAGCTCCGCTGGACAAATGTCAAAACCAAGAAAAACGGTCAGCCGTCTTTTCTGCTCCGGTACGGCATTCAGCCGGAAAGAGAACTTCTGCCGGAAATGGATGCTGATGCATTCCTGAATGGTTATGTGGAGTTCATGTCCAGACATAAATCTGCCGGACAGGAATTCGATGACGACAGCGTACAGTTAAGCGAAACAGTAGGACATTATATTGAATTTCTGGTATTGCAGGCTTTCGGACAGCCTTACAAATCCAATTTCAAAAGCGCAAAAGATGGCTATGATGCGAAAATCAACAATGTCCCCTACGAAATAAAATCCTGTCTCGGCCAGTTAAAGGACAACAGGGGAGAGGTTTGGAGTTTCGGCGGAAGCTCTGTCGAGGTGAACGCTGACTGAAAAATATACAATAAGAAAGGAGTGATTCTGTGTTTGAACCACAGAAGAAAATCCATTTGATAAAAAATATGGAACACGGTTCGGCACGTCTGGAAGCTACTGCAAAGGCCATTCAGGAAGCCGATGAAGAAAATCAGCATTACTGGAGACTGTATTTCCGGTATGAATATATCATAGAATCCACCATGCACGGCGATAATTTCAAAGGTCTGCTCTGCTTTCCGGAATATCTCAGAATCTTTGACGAACATCCGGAATATGAAGATGACATGTATCAGGATATGATGTGGGCATTCAAGTGGCTGGTGGGCTATCTGGATGACTATTATCAGATAAGTCTGGAAGAAGTCCGGCATTATTTTGAAGAATTCAGAAAACGAAGCGAAAAATATGGCTTTTCACTCCGGACTTACTACATGAAGCAGGCCTCTTTCTGGCTGGAAACTGACCGTGAAAAAACAGATGTCGCCTATGCAAATTTCCAGCAATATCCCAGAAGCAAAAACAGCGACTGCGAAGCCTGCGAACTGAATGTCAGCATGAGAGTGCATCTCCTGCGGGGAGATGAGCAAAAAGCTCTCGAACTCATTCAGCCCGTACTGCGGCATGAGAAAAAATGTGCGGAAATTCCGCATGTGACGTATGCCTATCTTGCAGAATATTATTTTCTGCATAATAATCCGGCAGAGGCAATGTATTATGCAAATCTCTGTCAGAATCTGATTCAGGGCAGGCCGGAATTCCTCAGAGAAGCCGGAAAACTTCTGGAAATCTACAGCGTTCTGGATGTCAATCAGGGCTGGAAACTTCTGAAATATTCAGCCGAACTTTTCATGCAGTGCCGGAATCCCAAAATGAAAATGCTGTTTGCAAGCGGTGCTTGGAGAATGATGCAGAGTCTTTCCGGTCAGTTGGAATTTGTACAGAGTCCTCTGCTGGGTGTGCTTCCGGTTGCGCCTTCCGGAGATGGCTGGTCAGTACAGGAGCTACAGGAATTTTTCTATGAAATCGCTCATGATATTGCTGAAAAACTCGACAACCGCAACGGCATTCCCTGCTATGTTCCGGCTATGGAATCCACGCTTCCGGAATATGATACAGAAACCACACTTGAAAAAATTAACAAGTCCGTCCGTGGCATCGTCCGGAAATCCCAGACAACAATTGCTGTCTTCCTGAACCGGAAAATTTCTCTGGAGGAACTGGAACAGAGAATTCAGAAAGCAGAAATCCTTTATAGTTCCCGTAAGGAGAATATTTGCTATGCTTCTGTCAGAACAGCAGAAAGTGTTCTGGATTTGGCACTTTCCGCAGATGTCTCTGCACCGCCACTGGAAAATGCTCCCGTGCAGGGCATGGAACAGGAACAGATTCAGACACTTCTGGAATCACCCTGTTGCTGTGTTCTGGGAACGGAACTTTCCGGCACTCCGCAGAAAACATATTACAGTATTCTGAAATTTTTAAATGCACTGTTTCCGGAAATGAACGGCATTGTCAATCTGACTGCCCTGAAAGCCTATCCGGCAGAATGGGTCAGATTTGCAGGTACTTATGAAAATGCAGTTTCGGCACATGATTTGTATTCTGTTTATCTTTCCGGAAGCGAGGAATCCGGCGAAGTATACGGCACTACTGTCGGGCTTTGTGCGTTCGGACTGCGTGAACTGGAATTTATCGGCGCAGATACTGAAAATTTCGGACATTTCGCCGGCATTCTGGATAAAATTTCAGCCGGCTGTCTGGAGAAAAATCATCTTCCGGATGAAAATCAACGGATTTCCCGCTGTCGGAATGAAGAAACAGAGGAAGAATTTGAAATCAAGTGGAAGAATCCGGAAACGGCTCTGAAAGATGTCGCTCCGGACAGCATCGCCGTTTCTGCTGAAAGAGAAATGCCTTCTGGTATTCTGAATCTGCATACGATTCCGGAAATTGAAAAAATAGAACTTCCGCTTTCGCAGAACGACAGAAGCCGGCGAATCCGGCTGGCAGAAGAAACGCTTGCACTGTTTCAGAATGCACTGAAAAAACCGTTTGTCAAAGCCTTTGTCAGACTGGCCGTTTCGCTCGGCGAAGCACATGACTGGGAGACAGAGCCCCTCTGGGCGGAAGTCGCTCCGGATGGTTCGCTTCTGCTGATGGAAACTTCCGATGATGCACCGGAATTGCAGAAAGGCAATCCCATAGAAACCGAAATCAGCGAAGATACTATCTATGACTGGAGAATTCAGCCGGCAGAAGCAGACGGCATGATTCTGCCGGAAGATGCCTATCTGCTGGAGGAGGAACACACATGAACATGAAACGCATTGTATTTGTGGCAGGTGCAATTCTGGTATGTCTAGTGATTATCGGCATTATGCTCCACAGCATGGCACATGTGGATGAAATCAATCAGAAACGGCGGGAAAAAGACAGGGGAGAAGCACTGGCTTCGAGAATTATCACAACGACCGCCACAACCAGCATCTGGGATGCGCTCCGTCCTGCTGAGACAGAAACTGAAACTTCTGACGGAAGCGTTCCGGAAGAAATTCAGGAAACCGCAGGTTTCGGCGAAGAAAATACAGAACTCCTCACGGAAGATGTGCTTTCTCCGGAAACTGCGACTGTTCCGCAGACCTATACCGAAACCGTGATAATTCCGTAATCCTGAAAGAGGTGAATTTCTTGAAACAGGCAAAACCGAAAAAAAGCATGTTTATGCGCATTGTTGTGCTCTGTATGGCAGTTGCCACACTGCTGGGCTTTGTGATTCTGCCGATGTTGCAGAACTGAATCACAAAGAAAAATCCCGTCCGAAACGGACGGGATTTTTTATTTCTATGACAGGAATCAGGATTAGCCTTTGAGCTGGCTTTCTGTAACAAGGCCAACAATCAGCTTCATGATAGTGAGTGCTTCATCAGAATCCGGCTTGTTGTTGTTGTTGAAGTCAATGTTCTTAAGACCCTGCGGAGTGAGGGTTTCTTTGCCCAGAATTGCTTTGTTGAGGGTGATGACATCAAGAATGTCAACCTGACCGTTTTCATCCGCATCGCCGAATTTTTTAACCTGAAGTGTTGTTTCAGTTTCAGTAGGCTGTGTTTCAGTTTCTTTTTCTGTAGTAGTTGTTGTAGTGGTAGTTGTGGTGGTGGTGGTAGTAGTCGTGGTTGTGGTAGTAGTTGTTTCTGTTGTTGCCTGCGCTACAATCTTGACTGCGCTTACCAGTGTAACAGAATTCTTAGGATACCATACATGAACATCTACAAAAGATTCGCCGGCCTTGGGTGTGTATTCCAGTGTGAATGTACCGTTGGAAATGCCGGTAGCCTTCCAGTCAGTAGGCTCCCACCAGTCCTTTGCATTGGACGGATTGAAACAGCCTGTTGCTTCTGTATCGCTGGTAGTGGATTTCATGGTGATGATAACCTTGCTTGCACCAGTGGTATCAACACCCCAGTAAGTACGTTCAGAACCGTCTTCATCCCATGTGCCTTTCTTTTCTGTAACAGTAGCTGTTACTTCGCCGGAAACAGCACTTGTTTCTACAGGGTCAGTCTGCTTCGGTGTGGTGGCAGTCGTTTCCTGTGTGCTCTCTGTTGTGGATGTGCCTTCGGTTGTTTCTTCTGTAGGTGTCACTACAACAGTTGTACCAGACAGGAAATCAAACGGATATGTGATTTCAGATGCAGAACTTACAATATTGGCAGCAGCCTTGTCAGAACCGCCGAACAGGTTAGCCAGACCAGCGCAGGCAAGTACAAAACAGCCGTTGTAGTCCAGAGCCGGTTCAGTATACTGATATTTATCAGAATGGTCTTCATAATTGCCGGAAGCATCAATACCGCCGACCAGTGCACCGTAAAGTGTGTACTTTGCCTCCGGATTGCTGGAAAGGTCTCCGGGGTTAGCGGCTCTGTGATGATAATGTGTCGGCCATTTGTCGCCATAGCCAATCAGGAAGCTGTAGCCCAGAGGATTTCCGCCAAGAATGTAATCCATCTGCCATTTAGAGCCTGTTGCATAAGCAGAAGAGGCATTGCCGTCAGCAGCCACCAGAGCACTCATCTGGAGAGCACAGTTATAACGTGCAGCACCCCAGCCGTTACCGTTGTATTGGCCTGCGGATACACCGCCTGCATTGTTGACTTCAAATTCCAGTTCAGACTTGAATGTGCTGTCCTTGGTGGCCTTGTACATCAAAGCAGAATAGCCCTGCCATACTTTATCCCAGCAGTAACGGTAATAGTCATATTCACCGCTGTAGTTACCGCTGGACGGTGTCAGAGTCGGTTTGCGTGCGTCGCCGTTAATCCAAAGCCACGCCTGCGCCCGTGCCATTTCATCCTGATACTGAGAGGCTACATCATAGTAAGGAGACAGACCGCCGGTATAATTGCCCTTGTGCTGGTCGCCGAAATTGTAGATAGCCTTTGCATATTTCAGGCATTCTTTAGCAAAAGAAGCATCTGTATCTTTCCATACATAGGCAGCACCGGCAAGAGCAGAAGCCATTTCTCCGCAAACTGCTGTATTGTTCTGAGAAGCTGTCAGCCAGTAGGTAGCTCTGTCATAGTGCTGGCTTTCCGGAGGTGTCATCATGCTGTGGTCAACACCGCCGTCCGCAACAACGTGGCAGATAGTAGCCACTTCTCCGGAACTGTTCAGGAAAGTGGTTTTCATCATATATTCAGCATTTCTTTTCAGGATAGCCATCATGTGTTCTTTGCATCCTGCTTTTTCGTAAATGCCGGGGTTCAGATATTCGGACATTGCCAGAGAAGACATGCCGAAGCCCATGGTCAGGTTAAACTTGATATGGTCGCCTGCATCGTGATAGCCGCCGCCGACATTGACTTTGCCGTCACCGTCAGGGTCAACCAGAGATTTGCAGGAAGAATCGAAATTAGTTGCATTGGAGAGCAGAGCAGTTTCATCTTCTGTATGACAATTGCCTCTCCATGTCAGAGCGTTGTCGTCTACATCACCGCCGCAGGCATTGGCATCAAAAAAATAAAGCGACAGTGCCAGAGCCTCATAATAGTCATTATCGGCAGCGGCAGCAGGGACGCTCATCATAGCGGATGCGCTTGCAGATGTGAGCATTGCAGCACTCATCAGGCCGGCTGCAATACGGTTTTTCAAACTTTTTTTGTTTTTCATAAAAAATTTCCTCCTCTTAGAAATACTGCACAAGAAACCGGCAACGCAGACACCGGCCGAAAACACCTTGTTTTCTGTTATTTGTGCACAATTCCAGTATAGCATATCTATGAAAAAAATGCAACCAAAATTTGAATTTTTTCTGAATTTTCACGTTTTATACAAATAACTGAAATTTTTTTGAAAATGCTTTATGCATTTTTATGAATATCCTACAGGAAAAATCAAGTAAAACTGTTTTTTCTTTGTGGAAATTGCCGGAAATCAGACGAAAAACTTGACAGTTCTTCCGAAATGTGGTATACTGTAACATGTCCGAACCGAATATTCTGAATCGCAAAAGATTTATTTCACGAAAAATTCAGATGATTTTAAACCAAAAGGAGATTTTCACCAATGAAGTTCGTAAAACCTGCTGCGCTTTTTGCGGCAGCACTGCTCGCTGTTCAGTATCTGCCCGGATTTGTGAAAGAACATTATACAAACGCTCAGACCTCCAGCACGGAAGATGCTGAAATTGTAGATGCCATGATTACAGGTTATGAAGGAAATGCAGATGACCCCGAAACATTCAGAGTCATTACAGCAGATTCTTCCTCCAAGCCCGTTTCTAATTCATCTGCCGATACAGCAAATCTGGTACATAACAGTAAATATGCTGATTATGCCAAAAGCAACGGCATTGACGTTTCTTATCATAACGGCGTAATCGACTGGAAATCTGTTGCCGCTGACGGTATTGATTTTGCAGTTGTCCGCATCGGTTACCGTGGATATGACGGCGGTCTGCTGAGAACAGATGACAAGTATTATCAGAATATGCAGGGCGCAATTGATGCCGGTCTGAATGTCGGCGCATATTTCTTTACACAGGCTATTACCGTACAGGAAGCAATTGATGAAGCCAAACTCTGCATCGCACGTGTAAAAGATTACAATATTACCATGCCGATTTATTTCGATGTGGAAAAAACAGAGGGAAGCGGTGTAAACGGCCGTCTGAATACTGCCAATCTTACCATTGCCCAGCG
>JAFRMZ010000051.1 GCA_017430465.1 Oscillospiraceae bacterium | reverse complement strand
TCCTGTCTTCTTTGCATCTGACGGCTGGACAAATGGTTCCTGCTTTGACTGCTGGTGGTATAAAGAAAATACCGATGTCAAGGACGGCTACCTGAGCCTGACCATTGACAAAGACCGTGAAAATAAAGGCATGTACTCCGGTGCAGAGTACAGAACCAATGATTTCTACAGCTACGGTTATTATGAAACATCCATGCAGGCTATCAAGAATGACGGTGTTGTTTCCTCCTTCTTCACCTATACAGGCCCGTCCGATAACAATCCGTGGGATGAAATCGACATTGAAATTCTGGGCAAAGACACCACAAAAGCACAGTTCAATTATTATACCAACGGTGTCGGCAATCATGAATTCATGTATGACTTGGGCTTTGATGCTTCCGAAGGTTTCCATACTTACGGCTTTGACTGGCAGCCTGACCATATTGCATGGTTCGTGGACGGAAAAGAAGTTTACAGAGCTACCAGCAGTATTCCTTCCACTCCCGGAAAAATCATGATGAACACTTGGCCGGGTACTGGCGTGGATGAATGGCTGAATCCTTTCAACGGCAATACACCTCTGACAGCTCGCTATCAGTGGGTAACTTACAACAAGTAATTTCTAAAACAGAAGAATTCCATCCTCAACAGAAAATGCAGAGAATTTTCATTCTCTGCATTTTTTGTTTTACTTTAATGATAATTGCGGTAAGCACTGGGGGTCATGCCGGTTATCTGCCGGAACTGACGCATAAAATATTTTTCATCCTCATAACCGCACTGCCATGCGATTTCCGGAAGATTGTCCGAAGTTGTCAGCAACAGATATTTGGCATGAGAAATCCTGCTCTGTATCAAATCCTGATGAAAGCTGACATCAAATAATTCTTTATAAGCCGCACGGAAATACCCATAACTCAGATGAAATTCACGGCAGGTTTTCTGGGCATTCCATTCTTCATGGGGCTTCCGGTACATAGCATTTCTCATATTCAGATATGCCTGATAATTCGCATGACTGCGCTTTCCGGACAAATGCCTGATTTTCTCCTGCAAGAGCTTCTGCAGGACAGAAATCTGCAAATTAGCATCGGCATCCGGAACGCTGACCCGTCCGGAAACAGTTATCATCGTATCCATACCGCAATATTCGCTGTATAACGGCGAATGCAAAAACAGTGTGTTAATTTTATCCGTAATCATTTCTTCATAGGAATCTGAATAGTTTCCGACTGTTCCGAACACATACAGACCGGAAGAAAGCTTTCCGCAGAACTCATTTTTTCCGGAGATGAGCTTTTTCAGACATTCCGCATTTTCTATTTCAATGCGGACAGCCAGTCCACGCTTGTCAATGCTTGCATGTTCGGAAAACAATCCGGCACGTATCAGAAACAGGGTCAGCATTGATTCCGGAACAGCCTGCTTCAGAGCGTGCGTGACTTCGTTCAGGAAGCCTGCATAATTGTACAAACCGGTGACAGTGTCATGATATTCCGAAAGATTCTGACACTGAAGCAGTTCATGAATATCATTTTTCATGCGGAGGCCTTCCAGCGCATTGGCTGCAATTTTCAGCCAGTCTTTAAAAACAGAATCATAAACATCGGGCTTTTCGTATTGCAGAATGAAATAGCCCAGCTCCTTTCCGGCGAAGAAAATCGGACAGAAATATAAAATTTCATTGCTGATATGTTCATCGGGCGTTCCCGGAAAAAGCTGATTTCTGACAAATGTTTTTGGTTCTTCTGAAAATTTTCCCCACCGGCTGACAGTGTAGCAAAGCATAATTTCTTCATCAGTATCGCTGTTGGCTTCACTCCGGAAATCACGGGAACACCAGTTTTCATAAAGGCAGAGATAAACTGCATGAACATCACGGATTAAATACGTAAATTCCTGTAAAGTGTGAATATAATCCGGAATTGACCTTGCTATAGTTAACTGCTGTTCAAAATTCCCTTCAAAATTGAGTGTGACATAATACTGTTCACGCCGGATTCTCTGCAATTCCTGATTTAACTGCTTATGGTTCACACCGCAGGAACATGTATTTCCGCATACGATATATCCGGATAAAGAAACCGGCTCTGCTTTTTTTCCGGTTATCATCTCATAAAGCTGGTTGACTGCCGTGATGCCGACTGCTTTCCGGTTACGCTGGTAGGTTGTCAGCACGGGAGAATGATAAAACCGTTCCCCGACATATTCATAGCCGATAATTGTCACATCCTCCGGCACACGGATGCCGTGTTCCAGAAACTTGTCACATATCCCGTAAGCCATGTAGTCATTTGCGCAGATAATGGCCTGTGGAAGCTTTCTTTTTCCGGAAATATATTCTTCTGCAAGTTTTTCGCCGGAATTCATCCAGAAATCACCATAAATCACATGACTGTCATCCAGAGTCAGGCCATAGGATTCCAATACATTCCGGACACCCTGTACTCTCAGATGCGAAGTTTCTACAGTTTCATATCCGGTCAGCATGTCATATTCTGTAAAATGATGCACATTCAACAGATGACGGACAATTTCTTCAAAATCTTTCTGCACATCATTATCAATGCATGTCATTTCCGGAATCACCGCCCCTGTCACGACAACAGGCACATTCCGGCTTAGAATTTTCTGATAGATATATTGCTGTAATTCCGGATTTAAAATAGATTCTGCAGTCAGAATCATTCCGTCAATGCGTTCGGAAACAATCAGGTCATAAATTTTATTTTCGACTTCCGTACCGGCATAGTATTTCTGAAAATTGTAGATATTGGAAAAAACTGCTGTTGCAATATTGAGTTTCTGCGCCTGCCCAAGCACACCATCCAGAAGCTGACGCTGTTCTGACTGGGATGCCTGTGCAGTAATCACGCCGATGCGCAGATTTTTTTCTTCCTGCATAGTTCCACCGCCTTTTCGCTTGAAGCTGTTATCTTTATCATAACATATTTTTCATAAAAAATCAAGATATTTTCTTCATTTTGTCCACCAAATCTGCATATTTGAGGTTGTGCAATTTCCATAAATGATGTATAATTTGTATCGTAAACGATTAATTATTCCTTTGAATGCTCCTATTTCATGTATTCAGATGCACAGTACATGCAAATGCTCATACGATAAATCATCATTTTCATAGTAGGCGGAAATAATTAATTCTCTTTCATAGTATTTTTTCAGAATATCCTTGATAAAGTATCCGGCTGTGATGCATCTGACACAGCATGTGGATACTTTCTTTTTTTATTTCCACGGCTATTGACAATCCGCCCGAAATCATGCTATAATAACAGAATCAGGGAGTTGTTTCCCGTAAAATTCAGAATCAGGAGATATGTAATTATGAACAAGAAAGATTTAGCCGAACTCAAGAAACATTTTCTGCCCGCAGATGATTTGCTGACTATCCGGAAAGTTTTCACCTGCTTTATTGATTCCGAAAAAAACAGAAAATGCCAGAGTATCAGAAGCTTTGCAGAAATCCCCGATGAGGAAATGTCTGTACTTTATCAGACATTTGCCAAAGTCCTCAAAGGTTCGCTTGGAAAAGGCCTTGTTGAATATCCGTTTCCGAACGAAGTCTACGAAGAAGACCAGAGCCAGAATCTGCTTTGGAATCTGCTCGAAAAAGGCCTTGACGATGAAGAACAGCTCGAAAAATTTATCTCTCATATCGAAAAAAATATGATTTATACACTCCCTTATGCTCTGTTTATTGCACAGTGTACTTATACCGTATTCGAGAAAGACAAGCTTGGTGAGAAAAATAAATTTGACAGCCATGAATATCATTTTCTGCTCTGTGCCGTGTGTCCGGTAGAATCCCGTGTTGACGGCTTAATCTATGATGAAGAAGAAAATAATATTATCAGAAAGCTGACATTCGACAAAGTTGTCGCAGATGCGCCTACAGATGGTTTCCTGTTCCCGACTTTCACCGGCAGAGGCCCTGATGTGAATCATGTGCTCTACTATGCGAAAAAAGCCAAAGACCCCAATACTTCCATTATTGAAGATGTACTTGGCTGTAAATTCATCCTGTCCGCTGACGAGGAAAAAGAAACATTCCGTGCTGTGCTCGATAAAGCCGTCGGCGAGGAACTGAATCTGAATGTTATCGCATCCGTAAACGAAAAAATTCAGGATTATGCGAAAACATTCGCCAACGAACCCGAACCGCCTGTTGTCAGTGATATTATGGTAAGAGATATTCTATTAGATTCCGGCATCAGTCAGGAAAAAGCCGAAGCTGCTCAGCAACTCTATAAAGAAACTGTAGAAGATAATTACTTCATGGCTTCCAATCTGGCCGAAAACAAAACTACTCTGAGTTCTTCCGGCGTGACCGTTAGCATCAGCGGTGATGCCACTGATAAAATCACCACACGTCTGATTGACGGCAGAAAATTTCTGATGATTTCCCTTGACGACCCCGAAGTGACTGTCAACGGCTTTCAGATGAAAATCCAGTGAGGGAAATTTATTATGAATGATAACTATCAAAATATCCGTGAACTGTTTCATCTGGATGCGCCCTCTCCCCTGCCGGATGAACAGATAGAACAAATCCGGAAACATTTCGGCGCAATTCCGAAAGCTCTTGAATCTTATTACCGTCTCTGCGGAGGCTGTCCGGAAATGAATTCTACGCAGGATTTTCTTGTGACTCCTGACGGAAGATATGGTCATTATCAACTGGAAAAGTTCAGTTATCCGGAGTACTGCGTTTTCTATGTTGAGAATCAGAGTGTTTCGGAATGGGCTTTCAAAAAATCCGACCTGAATCAGGAAAATCCGCCTGTTTACACGACTTATGATAACGGCGAAACATGGCTGAAAACTGCCGATTCTGTTTCTCAGTTCCTGACTTCAGAAGCCTATATGCAGGCAGTACTTTCAAAAGACTATTCCAATGAGGAATTCTATGAAATCCTGCCGGAACAAATTTCCATGATTGCTGAAAAATTCCCCCGTGCTGATGCAGATTCTGATTTGTATCTTGGTGTGCAGTTCTTCCAGCCGTATCCGGATACAGTCATCATGATATTGTATAATACTGATGAAGATTTCAGTCTGCTGTATTCTTCCGATTCGGAAGAACATTTTGAAGAAATCGACAGCATCATTTCTGAAATACTCGGCTTTGAACAGGAGGAGGACTGATTCATGAATCATCTTGAAGAAATCCGGAATTTTCCGGAACGTATTAAAATTGAAGCTATCACTCCAGATGATGTTTTTTCCTATACCGGAAAAGCTTCCGTCTGGGGTAAAGAAACAGACATCAATATCTGTTTTGATGACCCGTCTGCGGATGAGAATCAAAAAACTCTGCCGGAAGAAATTCTTGTTTTTCTGGAAAAGTATCTTGCATGGATTAATCAGCACCGTCAAGATGTTTTGCAGACTCTCTTTGATGATGATATTCTTGAACTCGCCGAAGACTGGGCATCTTCCGCAGAACCTTACTATGATGAAGACGACGAAGAGGCAGACGAACCGGAATACTATATCATGGAAGACGGTCAGAAAGTTTTCTTCCCCATTACCGAACAGGATTTTTCAAACAGTCTGCAATTGACAGCAATTACGTTCAACTGTCCCTATGAAGATGAAGAAGCACTCACAGAGATATGGTGCGACTGTTCGCCGGATTATTTTGCTTATCATTCTATTTTAATTTATCTCAATGCCGACGGTTCTTTCGAGAACGGAAGCCTGCAAGGTTAATTTTAAAAAAATCTGAAAAAAACACTGGACAAACTTCTTTAAATATGCTATAATATATAAGATATATCAATCTGACGGCACAGATTGCGAATTTTATCCTATATATACAGACTCAAAACGCCTATCTGTCTGCCGACGGACAGGCGTTTTTTTTGTAAATCCATACCCCGAAAGGAGTTTGCAACTATGAGCTTATTAATCAAAAATGTCCATGCTGTCGATATTTGTCTGAATCAGAAAACAGATATTTTTATTCGTGACGGCCAAATTGTAAAAATTTCTCCGGACATGAATGTCGGTGCTGACAGAGTCATTGACGGGTCTAATCTGACTGCTCTGCCAGGTTTGTTCGATATGCATGTCCATTTTCGTGACCCCGGCCAGACTCATAAAGAAGATATTCTGACTGGCTGTCAGGCAGCACTTGCCGGAGGCGTGACAGGCGTGCTCTGTATGCCGAATACCAATCCGCCTGTCGATTCTCCCGAAATTCTGAAATACATCCTCGATAAGGCAAAAGATACCGGTGTGGATGTCCGTCCGGTTGCCTGCATCACAAAAGGCATGAAAGGCGATGAACTGACCGATTTTTCTGAACTCAAAGCCAATGGCGCAATTTGTCTCTCCGATGACGGCAGACCTGTCAAGAACGCTGAATTAATGCGTCAGGCTCTTGACAAAGCTTATCAAGAAGGCATTCTGGTCGCATCTCACTGCGAAGATTTGGATATTATCAACGGCGGTATCATGCATAAGGGCAGTATTTCCGAAGAACTCGGCGTGAAAGGCATGGACAGGGCTTCTGAAGATTATATCACTGCAAGAGAAATTATTCTTGCAAGTTCTGTCAAAGGCAGAATTCATATCTGTCATGTCAGCACCAAGGGAAGCGTTGATGTTATTCGGGAAGCCAAACGCTTAGGAGTTCAGGTGACTTGCGAGACTGCTCCGCATTATTTCATGCTGACTCATGAAAAACTGCGCTCCAGAAATGCCAATGACAGAATGAATCCTCCGCTTCGTGAAGAAGAAGACCGGCTCGCTATCGAACAGGCCGTTCTTGACGGTACTATCGACTGCATTGTCACTGACCATGCTCCTCATACGCAAGAAGAAAAAGCAAATTTTGAACTTGCTCCGAACGGTATTGTCGGACTGGAAACTTCTCTTGCTGCTACGCTGACAGCACTGTATCATACAGGAAAATGCAGTCTTGAAAAAATCATCAGTATGATGTCAGTGCGTCCCAGATTTTTATTAGGCCTTGACCCTGTAAAAATCCGTGAGGGAGAATCTGCCAATCTGATTCTTGTCGATTTGAATCGCAAATGGACTGTCAAGCCAGAAAAACTGCACAGCAAATCCTGCAACACTGCCTTCAGAGGCATGGAACTCACCGGCAAAGTGATGATGACCATCACTGACGGCATTATCAGATATGAAAATAAATAATTATTTATTTTATAAATTATAATCAAAAGGAGATTTTAATCATGGTATTCGACAGATTAATCAAAAAAATTAAAGAAACAGGCAATCCGTCCGTTGTAGGACTTGACCCGAAGCTTGATTATGTTCCGGAATATTTATTCAAGAAATTTCAGGAAGATGACGGCGCAACCCTCAAAACCGCAGCAAGAGCAATTTATGCATTCAACAAGGCGATTATTGATGAAATCTATGATATTGTTCCGGCCATCAAACCGCAGGCCGCTTATTATGAAATGTATGGTTCTCAGGGTGTCAAGGCTCTGGAAGATACCATCCGTTATGCACAGCTGAAAGGCATGTTTGTCATCACTGACGGCAAGAGAAATGACATCGGTGCAACGATGCAGGCTTATACTGCTGCACATCTGGGAACAGTCAAAGTCGGTGATTTGGAAATTGAACCGTTTGGTTCGGATGCTCTGACTGTCAACGGCTATCTGGGTTCTGACGGCATCAATCCGCTTCTGGAAACCTGCAAAACACGTGATAAGGGTATTTTCGTACTGGTCAAGACTTCCAATCCGTCCAGCGGGGAACTTCAGGACAGACTTATTGACGGTGAGCCTCTCTATGCAAGAATGGGTGACCTCTGCGAACAGTGGGGAGCTGATACTGTCGGTGAATTTGGCTATTCGGCAGTTGGTGCAGTTGTCGGCGCAACCTATCCGGAACAGCTCAAAGAACTCCGAAAGAGACTGCCTCACACATTCTTCTTAGTGCCCGGATACGGCGCACAGGGAGGCGGTGCAGAAGGTGTTGCCGGCGCATTTGATGAAAACGGTCTCGGCGGTATTGTAAATTCTTCCAGAGCGATTATGTGTGCTTATCAGAAAGAAGGATGCAATCCGCAGGAATTCGCAAAGGCTGCCCGCCGTGAAGCCATCCGCATGAGAGATGACATCACGCAGTTTGTCAAAATCAAGTAAATTCTTCTAAACAGAAATCCGGTGCAGAGTGCTGTTATTACAGCACTCTGACTCCGGCTATGATAAAGCTATCTTATCAGAAAGGGTGTAGTATATGGCATTGATAAAAAATGCAGAACCGGCTTGGCTTGTCCTTGCAGACGGCCAGATTTTCAAGGGAAACAGTTTCGGCGAGAAAGGCACTGTTATCGGGGAAGTCGTTTTCACTACCAGCATGACAGGTTATCAGGAGACACTCACTGACCCTAGTTACTACGGACAGATTGTCACTCAGACATTTCCGCTGATTGGCAATTATGGTGTCAATTCTCATGATTATGAATCTTCTAAATCTTATGTCAGCGGTTATATTGTTCGTGAATGGTGCAATACACCGTCCAATTTCCGCTGTGAAGACAATATTCAGAATTTTCTGAAATATCAGCATATTATCGGCTTATATAATATCGATACGAGAAGGCTCACCAGAACTCTCCGTGAAGCCGGTGTTATGAACGGCGCAATCACAACAGAAAATCCTGAACAGAATTTATCTTCTCTGTTAGAGCAAATCAAGGCTTATTCCGTTGCAGATGCTGTCAAATCCGTTACCAATCCGGAAACAAGAACTTATTCTCCGGAATGTCCAGCTTCTTACAAGGTCGCATTGTTTGATTTTGGTTATAAAAGAAATATCCGTCAGGAACTTGTCAAAAGAAACTGTGAAGTTGTTGTTGTCCCTGCTGACACTACTGCTGACAGTATCAAAGCTCTGCATCCTGACGGAATTATGCTGTCCAACGGCCCCGGAGACCCTGCCGAAAATATTCAGATTATCGAAAATCTGAAAGAAATTTCTAAACTGAATATTCCTATTTTTGGTATCTGTCTTGGCCATCAGCTCATGGCACTTTCGCAGGGGGCAAAAACCGAAAAGCTCAAATACGGTCATCGTGGAGCAAATCAGCCTGTTATCGACTTACAGTCGGGAAAGACCTATGTCACAAGCCAGAATCACGGCTATGCTGTTGTGGGTGACAGTCTGAATCCCGAAATCGGTGAAGTTTCTCATATTAATGCCAATGACAAAACCTGCGAAGGGGTCAGATACAAGAACTGCAATGCCTTTACTGTGCAGTTTCATCCGGAAGCTCACGGAGGCCCGCTTGATACAGCATATCTGTTTGACGAATTTATTTCCAACATGCGGAAGGGAGAAGACGAATCATGCCATTAAGAAAAGATATTAAGAAAGTATTAGTTATCGGTTCAGGGCCTATCATCATCGGACAGGCCGCAGAATTCGACTATGCAGGTGCGCAGGCCTGCCGTGCTCTCAAGCAGGAAGGTCTTGAAGTCGTGCTGATTAACTCCAATCCGGCAACTATCATGACTGATAAGGCTATGGCTGATAAAATCTATATCGAACCCCTGACACTGGATGTCGTCAAGCGTGTTATCGAGCTTGAAAAGCCTGACAGTGTTCTTTCCACACTTGGCGGACAGACTGGCTTAACTCTTTCGATGCAACTTGCTGAAGAAGGGTTTCTGAAATCCCATAATGTAAAATTACTGGG
>JAFRMZ010000050.1 GCA_017430465.1 Oscillospiraceae bacterium | reverse complement strand
TCTTTATCGCCAACCGACTTATTTATTATACCACATTTTCTTTTGTTTGTCAAGTCTTTTTTCAAACTTTTTTGAAAAACTTTTTTCAGAAGCTTTTCTGAAAATGTGATTTTTTCTTTTGTCTTCCGCAGCTCTGCGACTCCCGTCCGGCTCACGGCGACTTTCTTATTATATCACATTTCATTCAGTTTGTCAAGTCTTTTTTCAAACTTTTTTGAATTTTTTTGTGGTATTTTTTGCTGTTGTCTTTTCGTCCGACAGCTTTATTATTATAGCATACTTTTCCGAGTTTGTCAAGCAAAAGAAATTTAATAATCGGAGCTTAATTTTGTGAATTTTCACCATTATTATCACCAGAATATAAAAATCCCCCGTTTTCAGGAGAAAACAGGGGAAGAATTTTATTTCGCAATTCTCTGCCGGATATAATTTTCAAGCAAATCAGCAGTTTTTTCAATGCCCAACCGGCTTGTGTTAATTGTCACATCATAGCCCTTAGCGTCACCCCACTGATTACAGCAGTAATAATTATGATATAATTTTCTTGATTTATCATGACGATTAATGATATTCCTTGCTTCATCCTCATCCACGTTTCTGGATTCGCAAATACGCTTGACTTTACAGTCCTCATCTGCAAGAATGAAGAATTTCACCAAGCAAGGAAAATCTGAAAGCACATCATCAGCACATCTGCCAACAATGACGAAAGATTCACCAGATTCGGCTTTTTTCTGGAGATATTCAAACTGAATGTTTGCGACATGTTCTTCTGGAGAACTGCTCATGCCTCTGACTGTTCGGGACAGAAAAGAACGTTTCGGCACTTCATCGAATTTTCTGAGTCTGTCGATATTGCCCATTTTTTCAGCAGCGATTTCATCAAGCAGATTTCTGTCATAATAATTAATTTTAAAACGTTCTGCAAGAATATGAGCGATTTCTCTGCCTCCGCTTGCGAACTCACGGCTGACGGCGATAATTAATTGTTCATCCATAATAAAAAGCTCCTCCTTAAGTGCTTACTTTTATATAGTATAGCACAAAAAGAGGAGCTTTGTCAATAGATAATTTATGAAATTTTACAAATCATAAATTCGTAACATATCTGATGCAGATATAAATTGTACTGATAAGCATTACAATGACAGTCGCAGGAGCCATTTTCTTGCAGTATTCGCCCCAGCCGATAGGATGGCCTGCCTTGGCTGCGGCAGATGTGCCGACAACATTCGCAGATGCACCAATCGGAGTTGCAGAACCGCCGACATCCGTCCCCATTGCCAGAGACCATGCCAAAGTAGCAAGAAGCGGGTCACTTCCGACAGACAATTCTTTAATAATCGGCACCATTGTCGCTGCAAAAGGAATATTATCAATAAATGCACTGGCAATGCCAGATACCCAGATGATGATAGCGACCATCAGATAATAATTGCTTCCGCATACCTTGCTGATGAAATTCGCAATAATTTCGAGTACGCCTGTCTGTTCCAAACCGCCTACAACGATAAACAAGCCTGTAAAGAACAGCAGGGTTTTATAATCCACGCCCTTGAGTACTTCCGGAATATGTTTTCCGGATGTAATCAGTGTAATAATTGCAATCACAACGCCGATGAAAGCCACTGTCAGGCCTGTTGCACTGTGAGTAATCAGCAGAACAACCGCACAAAGGAAAATCACCAGACTTACCCAGAAACCTTTTTTATCTGTAATAAAGCTTTCGGGAGACGGCATTTTAGCGATTTCTTCTTCGCTGACACCTCCGCCGGAAAGTTCCTTATGCATTACCAGATAGAAATATGCTACGATAAATACAAATGAAAGCAAAGCGGCAACGCCTGTATTTTCTACGAAATCCATAAAAGAATAATGCAGGTTAGAACCGATGATAATATTCGGCGGGTCACCGCACATTGTTGCAGAACCTCCCAGATTTGCACAGAAAATTTCTGACATAATCATCGGAACGGGATTGAATTTCAGCAGTCTTGAAAGTTCAATCGTAACGGATGCCAAGAATAAAATAACAGTAATCGAGTCGATAAACATTGCCAAAACGAACGACATCGCCATAAATGCCAGAAAAATAGGGATTGTCTTATAATGTACCATTTTGGCGATTCTTCGGCAGAGCCAGTTGAAAAATCCAACTCGTGCCATACCTTCAACCATAATCATCATACCGCCGAGAAACAGAATTGTCGCCCAGTCAATACCTCCGGATTCGCTTTCTGCACCGCTGGTATGCCAGAATTCAAGAGTAGCAATGGATTTAAGATTAATAGTATCCCACATTGCTCCAAAGTCCCGCATACAGACACCGAATACTGCCACCAGTGTCAATAGGCCACAGCCGAGCGTCACATAATGCTTTTCGATTTTGTCCATGATAATCATCACGAACATAGCCACGAAAATCACAATTGCTGTAATTTGTGCTGCCATAATAAAAATCTCCTTTCTTTTTTTGGCTGAATACAGTTTTTTACGCATATTTAACATGTATTTAACCGTTTTTTATTATATCACACAAATTTTGAGAATTCAATATAAAAAATATATTTTTTGATTTTTGCAGGAAATTTGTAGGATTATACATTTTAAGCCTGATTTCGGTAAAAAAACAGACATTTTTTTCTTACTTTTCTGGACTCAAAAAATTTTTTTAAATTTTTTGAAAAAACACTTGACAAAATCAAAAAGTTGTGATATAATATAAAAGTCGTCAGGAACGGCAGGTAAAAAATCACTGGGGTGTCGCCAAGTGGTAAGGCAGCGGACTCTGACTCCGTTATTTCGAGGGTTCAAATCCTTCCACCCCAACCAGAAAAGAACTTCTCTTTTTGAGAAGTTCTTTTTTTATTTATTTCTGACTGGCTTTGCAGATTCTGACAGCATCCTGTACAGTCACGATATTCCGAAAATAGTCTCTTGTCATACGGCTGACTGCTGTTGTATAGAAACTATTTTCTGAAAAAAAGCATTCAGGAGTATCTTCGGCAATGATTCTTCCATGAAAGAACATAGCACACCGGTCAGCGCATTCTGCGGCAAAATCGACATCATGTGTGACAGCGATGATTGTCATGCCGTTCTGTTTCAGTTTCAGAAGCACCTGTATCATTTTCTGTTTTGTGACGGCATCAATCCCCTTTGTCGGCTCATCCAAAAGCAGAATTTTCGGCTTTACGGCGAGTACTTTTGCCAGTCCTGCAAGCTGTTGTTCACCGCCGGAAAGGTCATACGGATGACGGTCAAGAAGCTTTTCGGCATCAAACGGCAGAAAAGCAAGTTCTGTTCCGGCTTCTTCAAGTTCTTCCCGAACGGTATTTTTCAGAAATACCGTCTGGACATCCTGCGGAAGCATGGCAAGACAATTCTGATATAATGTATTGCCACGATAGCTTTTTAATTTCTTTCCGAAAATTTTGATATTTCCGCTGTAGATTTTCAGAAGATTAGCCGCTGTTTTCAGGCAGGTAGATTTTCCGCTTCCGTTTTCTCCCAGAATACAGAAGATTTCCTGTTCATAAACAGTTAGATTGACCCCTTGCAGAATATCCGGTGAATGGCGTTCATATCGGAAATACACATCCTGAAATTCAAGTACCGGCATACCGGATGGCTGACAGGGGGATTCCGGCAGAGTTTCTTCCCGATTTTTATGATATTTCTGCATCATTTCCCTGCCCTCACGGACAGTCAGCGGACAAGTCCCCTCCTGTTCCAGTTCCAGAAACAAACGGGATACCGCCGGCATAGCATATAGTAAATCCGGATAATTCCGGACAGAAAGAATCGCCTGCCGAGGCGGTTCAGCGGTCAAGATTCTGCCGTTCTGCATTATCATGAGTCTGTCACATAATGGAATTGCTTCTTCCAGACGGTGTTCTGTCAGAATGACCGTCAATCCCAAATCCTGATTTAGCTTTTTTATCACTGACAAAAATTCAGAAGCAGTTATCGGGTCAAGCTGGGCAGTTGGTTCATCCAGAATCAGAAGTTTCGGATGCATTGTCATGACAGAGGCCAGATTCAACAATTGTTTCTGACCGCCGGAAAGTTCGGCAGTATTTTTATCATACCACGCACCAATTCCGAAATAGCTTGCCATTTCTGCAACTCTCCGGGCAATCACATTCTGAGAAAGATGCAGATTTTCCAGTCCGAACGCCAGTTCATGCCAGACTTTATCCGTAACTATCTGCTGTTCTGGTTTCTGCATGACATAGCCGATTGCAGAAGCGGATTCCGTTTCAGTAAGAGATTCCAGATTTCTTTGTTCCAGAAAGATTTCTCCGCTTTTTTGTCCTTGCGGTGTAAGTTCCGGCTTGAGCATCTGGAGCAGGGTAGATTTTCCGCTTCCGGTTGCACCGCACAGCACAAGCAGTTCTCCTCTGCGGACAGAAAAAGAAATCCCGCTGAGTGCTTTTTCCTGACAAAGCGGATATGTAAAATTCAGATTTTTGACTGTAAGTATTTCCATCTTAAAGAGGCCTCCGCTTGCAGAACAGAAGGCAGTATTGCAAGACCTGCATAAGCGGACAGACCTGCAAAATACAATCCCCGATGTTCTGCGGTATGTATTTCCGGATAAAATGAAATTTCCATCATGTTCCGGCTGACGGACAGAATTGTCACGGCTGACAGAATTATAATTATCATCATTACAATTTTGTCTTCTTTTCTGATATGATGGATTGAAAAACTAGTTCTTCTGTTTGAGCCGAATCCTCTTGCCGTCATAGAATTAGCAGTAATAATTCCGTTTTCGAGTGCCCATGTGACAACGATATTCAGCACACGGCCTTTTTCCTTTATACTGTCTATGATATTATCACTTTGATAATACCCAAGTATTTTCTGCGTATCGCTGACCTTCTG
Organism: Oscillospiraceae bacterium; assembly: GCA_017430465.1. GTDB lineage: Bacteria > Bacillota > Clostridia > Oscillospirales > Ruminococcaceae > UBA3855. The sequence goes on along the minus strand of JAFRMZ010000050.1, from coordinate 12,063 downwards.
ACATTGCCTGTTCAGAAGCGGTACAAACCGGAGCGTCATTGAAATCAGAAGTGAAATTTTTGGTGAAACCGTTCCAAAAATGCAAAGTATCTTTTCGCTTGTCATCACCTGAGAAAACGAATTCAGCCAGTACAGCACCGCCAGCACCATGACAGATGCATTCGCTCCATATAGAAGTGCTTCCAGCGTGACTGGATTATCATTCAGAACAAACAGCACTGTTACACCATTATGCGAAACCAACGGATTCACTGCTGTCAGAATCAAAAACAAGATAACAGAAAAAATATGATGCCGGAGATGTTTCTTTCCGTTCCGGATGATAAAATACAATACTGCGCCAATCAGCGAACTTATCAGCAGATAGGGATAATTACAGAACATAGCAATTCCTGTTACCGCCACAAAATACAGCATAATCGTAAAAGGATGCAGTTCTTCAAGTGTCAGCACAATGTCACCTCCTGTAAGATTCTGTTTTTTATTATAACACAGAATTCCACAGTTGTAAAGTCAATATTTGCGTGATATTTTTGAAGTTTCCTTCTTATCTGAACTGAAAATACATAATAAAAAACCTGTATTCTGTCATTTTTGACTGAATACAGGTTTAATGTGTTTGGCAGGGGCAGAAGGACTTGAATTGTAAGCTCCCCATTCTGTAACTTTTTATAGTTTTCAGAAAATGGCGATAAATCAAGAAAATACAGTGATTTAGAACAAGCTGTTTCTTCTAACTTTCTGCAACTTTTCATATAAACAACGGACAAATAACGGACAACTTTTTTGATATACCCTTGTACAATATCAAAATTTGGAGGTATTATTATGGACGATATTGTCAGGATAAAGAGTACAGGAAATTCCTCGACAGAGTATGTGAAATGAAACAGAAACTTTTCTATGCCTACATAGTTATACTTTCTTATTTTTTATACAATCATAGCAAAAACTTCCGTATATGCTTTTTTCGATTCCGATTATATTTTCAGATATATGTCCCTTAGTCTCTTCACTTGGTTTGTTTAACAAAATACGAAACTCTTTTTGATAATTATAAATAATAGGTTTAGTGAATAATATTGATTGTAAATCACCTTTTTGATATAACAAAATTTTAGCTGCTTCATCAATGTCTTTATAATTTACTTTTCCATAAATTGTTTGGTAACCTTTATTTCTCATACCATTCGTAAAAATATTGCAAAACTGTTCAGCATCATATATGGTAGCATAAAAATCATGATTTTCAGATTCATTAAGATATTTTTCAAGAAAAATAGTAATATCTTTTTTTGCATCTTCTGTTATGATAGAAAAAATATTTCCAGTAAAAGAAACATCTTTTTTTGGAAGAAGATAAAAACAACATAAATACCCATTTAATCTAAATGAAAATTCAGTTGTTTCACAAATCAACTGCCCAACATTTTCTTCCTTAGTATATTTAATTACATCATCTACAGTTGATGATTTCCATAATATGTTAAGAAAAGCATCATTGCCTTTGAAAAGGAATCCTCTGCCTTTTTGCTGAAAAATCGCTCCCTCTTTATCCTGTTGAAAAGTATTCTCTAAATTCCAAAAATATGAAGTACTATTAAGATATATATTTCCATTGTTAAAATCTTCCATATATTTAGATTTTTTAAATACTTTTACAAGTAAAAAATCATTTAGGTTCATTGTTCTCTCCCCTAGAAATTTTGCTACATATTCGCTTCGGTATTTTTTAAGAAATCCGTGGACACACAGCATGACAGAATCATTCTGCTGATGAATTTTCTGAAGATTTATTCATGCTTTTTATACCACGCAATCAAATCATCTCTACTTGGTTCAAACCACTGACTGGTAATATAGTAGTTTACTCCCCCTACATTCACTGGTTTAGCATAATATCGATGGCGTTCTTCCATATCATCAGGATTTCTTGAAAGAGAAATTATGGGATAGTATACCTCAGAAAACAGGTTATTTGAATACGATTTCGTCTGCAATTTTTCAATTTCTTCAGCAGTCAGTTTTCCTTCCAAAAGCAACTCTTTTATCAGGCGATACGCAAGTTTTCCTACTGTTTCTCTATTTTCGGTTTGAGAAGATTCATTTTCAGTTGGCTTTTCCTGTTCTTCATCATCTCCACGAAGATAAAACACCAAATCTGATGGTTCTGCCTGATACAACTTGAAAAGCCGTTTCAAGGTAGATATTTTTGTAAATGTACTGGTATTTCGTTCCATATACAGGCCATCTTCAATTATAATACATCTTCTTAAATCTTTTTTATCATGGCTGATATATGCTGATAATTCAGGACTTTCACTATTCGGCGATACCAATTTTTTCAGGACAGATTCATCTTCGCTATGCAGAATTTTGATAACCCGTTCATACATATCTATCCAACTTGATACAGGTTGCTCCATCTTTTTATAGCTGAACTTTACTATTTTTCTATTGCTGACAACAATATCATCTTCTAAAGTGACAGAATCAAGCTGTTTTCTTTCAGGATGATACGTTGTAACCGGTGTTGCCCAAATACGCAAAGCCAATTCCATAAGATAATTTGTTCTGGCTTGCATTTCTTCTAAACCCCAATTTTCAAATTTTGAAATCCATTGATTCATACGGATTCCACTTTCCAAAAATCCATTTGTCATATTTTTCTTATCTGTAAATGAAGAATTGCTGTATTTTCCGTTATAGGCTGTTAAAGTCAAATTGGCAATTCTATGCAGCCAAACATTGTGTATTTCCTCATAGTCACTGCCCAGAGTTTTCTGCCATACTGGTGTAAGATGTTGTGGCATGATATGTTCTATGGAATAGTCACCAGCATCGAAGTGCCGATAAATATCCTTATCTTCCACAGTATCATAATTTTCAAATCGTTCCAGAAGATAAATCTTGCTTTTGCTGTTCATCTGGTAAATCTGCCGACTGGAAAATAATTCTATAAATTCCCTATCATCCGGAAATCTCGCCTTTTCTTTTCTGGAAAGCAGGGCATATTTGAACTTATTCAAATAATCCTGTTCTGTGCCATCGTAATTAATAATATCTCTGTGCAATGACAGGAAAATCTTATTCAACGCATTAGTTGGCAGGTCACAAATAGTTCTGCGGAACAAATAAATTTCTGTAATCAGAAAAATCTCTGAAACTTCATCAATACTCAGTAAACTTTCCGTATACAGACGTAATACTTCCAGAAAAAATGGTCTTGTAACTGTGGTTTCCAGTCGGTTTAACCGATAAATACAAGCGTTCAGTTTTTTATTCTTTGTGTTTCCTTTCAGCAAGATTTCATACCATTTTGCGTAATTCAGCATATCTTGCAATAACATTTCAGTTTCAATCTGCTCATCTTCTACATATTGCTTAAACGTGTAGTAGACTCTGTTCAAAGCAGGTATCGACTGTTGCTTTACACTCAAATAGTCACGAATAAACAAACTCACCTTATAACTGGTAAAAACTTCAATTTTATTCCAATATTTTTCATAGTATTCATTTTGAAGTTTGGAAGAAAGCCCCATTAAAATCAAATTACGAATTTTGTCACCTTCACTTAACGCAAGTCCTGTAGAGTTCAGACTTTCAAAGATAAGCTGCGGATTATCATCAGGATTTAACTTGATATAAATAATTTCCAATTTACAGATAGCATCAAAAAGTTCATCAACTGTCAATTCCTGTTTTTGAATCCGTTCATAAAAATAATGATAATTGATTGTCAGATTAGAATCTATAATATAATCTTCTTTGTCAGAAAAAAGCCTACTGAAAGCAATCCGGTCACTTTTAACTGGACGGAGTTTTATCTTCGTATCATCTTTTTGCCATTTATCAATTAGATATTCTTCATAGATACGGTCAGCAAGACTAACATCTTTGGGAACAAGCAGGTTTGATTTTATCAGATGATACATCGCAAGCAACAGAAGCGAAACTGTAGTCAATCTTTGCTGACCATCTATAATTAAAAGTTCTTCATCCACACCCTCTGGATTGTGAACAGACACAATGCTCCCGAAAAAATGGCTTTTTCTCTGATGATTTTTTATCTTTACAAGGTCATCAAAAAGCTGTTTGCAATTTTCTTTTTTCCATTCATAATTTCTTTGATAGACCGGAATGACAAAACGCTTATTTGTTCCTTGCATATATGCTACTAATTTCGTTTCTGAGCCTTTCATTGTAATTCCTCACCATATCACAATATTTTCTTTATTATACCATATTGTTCTCTAAAATGTCAATCTTTTTGACAATATTTTCATGCAAAATGGGATTTAACTTTGACTCCAGTGGATTCAAAGTTCCTCTATATACCTATCGGCTAACTGTTTCATAGCTTCACGATGTTCGGCAATCACATCAAGCAATTCCTCCAGCGGAAGCCCAAACTCCATACACTCTTTCTTTTTTCGCTTGATAATGGCTTTTCTCCGTTCTTTCTCGTCCTCGAACTCGTCAAGTTTCACCGGATTGATTTTTGCTTTTCTCAGTTCTTTCATCAGATTTCGGACATAAGTGTGATAATTGTCAACTTCATGAGCGTAGGGAGTATTCTTCCTTTCTTCACGAGCCTGTTTGCTGAGTAGTTTTTGATGCTGTTCCTGACATTGTACTCTTTCACAGCAGATACTATCTGAAGTCCCAAGAAAATGCTTATGGCAGAAATGGCACTCCTGCACTTTAAAACCGAGCTTATAAACTGTATAGCTGAATTCATAGAAGAAATTCAGCAACATATCATCCGGCACATGATAGACTTCATTGTGTCCATTCCCACGGATAACGGCAAGTTTTAAATCAGACATAGTGATAAGTGTTTCATCACTTTCATGATAATCAAAATTCCGGTCATCATTTATAACACTTAGAAATTCATCGAAAAAATTCTGAATTTTATTTCTTGCATCTTCAATAATCTGCTTTCGCTTAATCCATGCGACTACATAATCTTTCGGCATAGTGACTTCTTTTAATATCTTGCTGTATCTTGTGGTAAGCACCCCAGAATAATGAACGAAAAAAATATTTTTTCTATAGTCATCAACGTAATCAGATACAATATTTACCAATTCGTCCAGATAGCTTTTATCTTTTTCGATATAGTCCATCATTTGCAGACGAATATTTTCAATTACATTAAGCTGTTCCCGAAATTCTTCAAGCTGAATCAGAATATCATCGAAACTGTACTGTTTAATACGTTTTCCGGCTGTCAGTAACTGAGCATTTTTGATACCCCATACAAAATTTACCGTATGTTCTTTTTCGTTTATCTGATAAAGTGTCAATTTTTTATCCTCCTGCATACGATTTATGCAAATTCGCATTCCGTTCAATTACGAATTTCAACTTTTCGTATCTTTTATTATACTCCCGAAATACGGAAAAGTCAAGCATTTTACAGCGTATCTTGAAAAAAGTCAGCGTATATTTATTGGTATTTACGATTATGACTTGGAATATAAATTTTCGTATGGTATCATAGAGTTATCAGCAGGAATTAGCTGACAATCTACGCATAGAAAGGAATCTGATACAACTTGAATGAATCAAACTCGTGGGCAGAACCCACACCACTCCGTTCCGACAAATCAGCATTGATGAATTTCCCTGTTGATGCACTTCCTCCGATTCTGAGGGAAATGGCTCTGGCAGTCGCTGACAGTACCTCGACAGATGTTTCAATGGCAGGAACAGCGATTTTTTCTTCTGTAAGCTACTGCTTTTCGGGAATGTATCGAATGTGCGGAAAATATGACCATACCGAACCGCTTGTGATTGATTCGCTGACGATTGCTGAACCCAGTTTCAGAAAATCTCCGGTGATTGCTATGGTCAAGCGTCCGTATGCAGATTTTGTCAGCGAATGGAATGAACAACACAAAGATGATATTTTCAGAAGTCAGGCTGAAAAGAAAATTCTGACCACTCAGCTTGAAAAACTTGAAAAGCAGAAAGATGTCACTCCGGAACAAATCGCTGATATACAAACACAAATCAGCAGCCTGAAATCTGTAGAATTCCGCAGAATTGTTGTTGATGACATCACTCCGGAATCGCTCGTACGTCAGCTTGCGATTAACGGAACACTCCTGATGATGTCAGACGAAGCCGGAATGCTCGGCAATTTCAGTGGAAGATACAGCAATAATATTCCCAATTTGGATTTGCTCCTGAAATCGTGGAACGGTGAAACCTACATCAGCGACAGGGCAACCCGTGAAAGCATTATTCTGAAAAAGCCATATCTTTCGATTTGTCTTGCGTGTCAGCCGTATGTGTTTGATAGTCTGATTGACAATACGGCTTTCCGTGGCAGCGGTCTGATTGCAAGACTGGTATACTGTTTCCCGAAAAGCAATATCGGCTCAAGAAGATATGATACCGCTCCCGTTCCGGAAACAGTGTCAGAGAATTACAAGAACCTGATTTACAATCTTCTGCATATCAAATTCGGCTGTTCTAACAGCATGGAACTGTATCTTCATTTCGATGACGAAGCCTTCCGTGAATTTGTGGACTTCTATAATAATCACATTGAAAAACTGCTCATTACAGAAATGACATTCTGCAAGGACTGGGGCGGTAAATATCATGGCTTGATTCTGCGGATTTGCGGAATTCTTCACTGTGTGATTTGTTTTCTAAAAAATGAAAATCCTGTTGAAGTCCGTGTCGGAACAACTACGCTCTGCAATGCGATTTCAATAGCAGAATATTATCGTGAACAGGCGGTTTATGCTTACAGTCTGAGCGATGTGGATACTGCAACCGTCAAGGCTGAAAAAGTCCTCGAAAAGATAAAATCAAAGCATATTCAGAATATCCGGCAGAACGATTTGTACAGACTGTGCCGATGCACACTTTTCAAGAACGCTCAGGATTTTGCTGAAACGGTCGATATGCTCGAAGAATACGGATATATCCGGCGTATCACAAGCACGGGGGCGAACAACAAAACAATCACAGATATTATCATCAATCCTGCTGTTTACAGATGATGAAATCTGGATTTTCCGCATTTTGCACACTTTGCAGTTACAAAATGCTCAAAATGTGCAAAATCCATAATTATAAAACTTAGAAAGAGAGATGTTTTATTATGACAAGTGCAAGAAAAGAAGAACTGCTCAACCAGATTCTTGACCTCATGACCGCTGTCGCCTACGACAGAGAGCCTGACGGTTTCAAGACGAATACAATCACAAAATCCGCTGACAATCCGGTGGAAATGCTGACCGTCAAGGAGTGTACGGAAGTCATTCAGGGACTTTCTGAACATACCGTCCGTCAGCTTGTTGCACAGGGAAAAGTGAAATCCGTCCGCACCGGTGAAGGCAAACGTGGCAAGATTCTCGTCAACAAGGCTGACCTGATTTCTTATTTTCAGAAGTGACTTTTCAGCGAGAGCGTGTCCACAATTCCTTGTGTGACCGCCTCGCTGCCCCAAATGCACTTTTGATATGGAGCTTGTCGGAATGTCAAAAGTGCTTTGGGGTTACTCCTGCCGGAGTAACTTCGGATTTGAGGTCTCCTGACCTTTCAAATCCGTTTTGACTCAAAATTTTATGATTTAAAAGGGGATTTTTATGACAGAAAAAACAATTTCCATATGTCAGGGAAAAGGCAGTCTGACACATAACAACAGAATTTTCACTGCCAAAAATATTGACCAGAGCCGGACTGAAAACAATATCGTCTTTGCCCGTGAGGACTTGTCAGCTGCTTATGAAAAACTGTTCGGTGATGCCGTCACCCGATACAATGCCACACAGAAAAGAAGTGACCGCAAAATTGGAAACTACTTTGAACATCTGTTCGGTCGCAAGCCGACTGCAAATGTTATCACCGGAGCGAACAAGCAGAAAAGTTTCTATGAGGATTTGGTGCAGATTGGCACAAAAGATGATACAGGTGTCGGCACTCCTGATTCAGAAATTGCCGTTGAGTGCCTGACGGAATACATGAACGGTTTTCAGCAGAGAAATCCAAATTTTTATGTGTTCAATGCCGTGATGCACCTCGATGAAACGACTCCGCACCTGCACATTGATTATATTCCGGTCGGTCACTTCGATAAGGGACTGGACACTCGAAATGCTATGGCGAAGGCACTCAAAGAAATGGGATTCGGAAACGGCAAGGACGCAATCAACCAGTGGCGAAAATCAGAATGGCAAGTCCTGCATGACATCTGCCTGAAACATGGCATTCAGATTTCTGAACCGAAAAAATCCAGAGGGTACAGCTACACAGTCGAAGAATACAAGGAACATCAAGACCGGATTCACGCTCTGGAATCCGAAAAAGAGCAGATTTCCGCTGAACTTTCCGAAACCCGTGAACAGTTGAGCAAAGTCATGCAGAAAAAATCCAGAATTGCTGAAATTGACGAGATTCCAGTGAAAAAATCAGTATTCGGAAACAAGGTTACTCTCAGTCAGGAAGATTACGAAAATATTCAGACACTTGCCGAAAAACAGATAGCCGGAGCAAAATCTACCCAAAAGCTGAAATCCGAAAATAAGGAACTTCTCCAAAAAGTGGACAGCATGAGAGCCGAAATTCAAAAGCTGACTCTGGAATTAGCCCACTATCGGCAGCCAGCGACTTTTTCAAGAGAAAAGCTGAAACAGGAAGCTCAGAAAATTTCTGAACTGGAACAGCTCCGTTCCAAATACAGAAAGGCGATGGAATTTATTCAGGTCAGCGGATTGCAGTCAGAATATGAACGCTATCAGCAGAATCATCTGAAAAGAAAATCCACATTAGAATAAATTACGAAAAAATTTGACATATCTTTGCAGAAAATTCTTGACTTTAAAGCGAAAAAGTGATATGATAAGAATTGTACAAGGGTATGTCATAAAGTCTATGAATATCGAAGGAGGATATTTGTTATGGCAACTATTCGTAAGCGTGGAAACTCCTATCAGATTAGAGTTTCCTGCGGATATGATACATCAGGCAATCAAGTGGAACAGTCCATGACTTGGAAACCTGATAAGAATATGACCGAAAAGCAGATTCAGAAAGAACTCAACCGTCAGGCGGTAATGTTTGAGGAAGCCTGCATGAACGGTCAAATCACAACAGCGATGAAATTTCAGGACTTTGCGGAACAGTGGTTCAAAGAATATGCCGAAATCAAGCTGAAAACACAGACAATCCGCTGTTATCACATCACGGAAAGCCGTGTCTACAAGGCTATCGGACATCTGAGAATGGATAAAATTACTACAAGAACGATTCAGAAATTTGTGACACAGCTCACCCATGAGAAAAAGTTCAATGCAAAAGGCAAAGAAATCGGCACTCTTGCACCGAAAACAATTAAGAATCATATTTCGTTTATCTCAACAGTGTTTGACTATGCTGTGAAACAGCAGATGATTACTTCTAATCCGTGCAAAAACGTGACAATTCCGAAGCCTAACCCAAAAGAACGTGAAATCTATACACTCGATGAGGTTCAGCAGATGCTCGAATTGTTTGAACATGAGAGCGAAGCCAATTTCAAATATGTGATATTTTTCACACTGGCAGTATTTACCGGACTTCGCAGAGGAGAACTGCTCGGACTGGAGTGGAAAGATTTCGATTGGGATAATTCTTTGATGACCGTCAGCAGAACTTCCGAATGGACTAAAGAAAAGGGAATCTATACAGATACCCCGAAAACAAAAAGCAGTAACCGTGTGCTGAAACTTCCGGCTGAACTGATTTCACAACTGCTCAGATTCAGAGAATGGCAGAATGATTATAAAATCAATCTCGGTGACAAGTGGGTTGAACATGATAGACTGTTCACCAAATGGAACGGTGAGCCGATGGGAATCCGTTCACCTTACAAGTTCTTTGAGAAATTCTGCAAACGCACCGGAATGCGGTTCGTGAATATACATTCTTTCCGACATTTCAATGCCTCGGCTATGATTCTGAACGGTGTCGATGTCAAGACAGTACAGGCTTGCTTAGGTCACAATGATGTAAACACAACACTGAATATCTATGCTCATTCTTTTCAGGAAGCACAGGCAAGAGCCATGACAAGTGTTGCAGACTGCATCTATGGCAAGCGAACAACGGACAAGTCAACGGACAAAAATCAGGACAGTAATTCAGTGTAAATCCGAAAAGTCTGGAATAACGGACAAACAACGGACAAACCGTCACACGGACAAAAATAAAAATGGAGAAAACTGCGAATTTACGCTGTTTTCTCCATAAGAAAATGGCAGGGGCAGAAGGACTTGAACCCTCGGCACGCGGTTTTGGAGAATTATTTTTCAGTCGCTCCAAAATGTCGATATTCCCTGCAAATCAAATACACATTTTCCCTTGATACGACGGATTTACGACAGTTGTTCAGAGTTTCTGATTTCAGAAGAATCTGAGCAACTGTAAATATTTTTTATGTTCGTTATCGGAGATTCGCTCACCGTAAACTCTGAAACGGTTATTCTCATTCTGATAGAAATTCAGGAGCTTGTCATTCTCCTCACATTCCAGAAAGACTACTCCACCACCGACTAAATGCTGTACATCTGTCAGCACCATGAAAACATAGTCCATCAAGCGATTGCCGGAAATCGTTTTTCCGTCCTCTACAGCGTAGTTTTTGCCGAACTGAGCAATCAAGAACGCTGAAACATCATAGCAATTAGTTGATTCGTCGAGTTTTGCGTGCATGGCAATCTTTTTCTGACTGGTCTTGCTGAGTGCATCTGCCGGAATTAATGCAGATTTATGTGTCACTGTAAAATAGCCGACAAACCTCTGCTGTTCGTCAAAGACAAGATATGTAATTGACATTTTTCGCTTGGCAAATTCTACAGCGTTTTTGAGCAGGAAGTTTTCAATTTCGGAGTTTTTTGGGCAGGAAAAGCCGGAGAGAACGGCTTTGACATCATTCTCTCCGAAAATTTCAATCAAATCGAGAATGTTAAAATGCTGATAATTATTCATCTGTTTTTTTCAATCCTTTGCTAAAAAATTCCAAAATCTGTTTTTTATCCGTCATCACATGGGGCGTGGGGGCTTCGGGTGTTCTTTTCGGGTCATTGGCAGAAGCCTCAAGAGCCGCCACAAATGCCTCAGCGGTTTTGCTGTCTTTGATATTGAAACTTGCAAAAATGCTTGAAGTAGCCATCATTCATACCTCCTTACAGATTTCTATACTTATATTATACTCCATTCTGAGTGAAAAAGCAAGTATTTTATAAAAATTAGTGATTGACAATTCTGTTTTCTCGACAAAGTTTCATTCTTGTATCAGAGTCAACACCTATTCGTTCCAGTACACATAAATATACAAGTCCGCTAAGATAATGTGCAGTAAGTGCTATCTCATGTGTAAGCGTTTTACTGCTACCGTGAGTAGTTTTATTTCTATATCTTACAAAATCCCTGATTTTCTGTTCATCAATCTCAAATGGGATATTGTGTCTTATTATTTCCTGCATTTCAGGCTCAAATTTACGATATAAGGCAACAATTCTATCATATAATGAAGCTGTCCAATTATCAATGCTGCCAAATAATAAATCATAAGTTTTGGATTGGAGCGGTGTTTCTCCTTTACGATGTGCCTTTATTAAATTTTTAACCTCTTTTTTCAAATTTTCTAATTCTTTATCTTCTTCAGTCATAAGTGATTTCTGAAATGCTAATTCGCACTCTAAGCCTGAACAAATGGAACGCAGTCTATCCATAGTCATAATTCCAATAACATCGTCGTTTTTAGGGTAAAAATTTAATGAATATGTTGGCTTTTCTTCTTTAAAATTATAAAACATATAAAATAATTTTGCAGTTGCTTGACCTAATTCAGCAAATCCGATGTTTTGACAAATATTTTTTTCTGTAAATTTTCCTTGTTGTGGAATGTATACTTGATATACTAGACCTGTTCGGAAACTTTAAAGTGAATGCTGAAAATTATAGATGGCACAAATCAATGTAGCACGAAGAGTAAATCTTTTTCTTTTATTTCTGTAGCGTGAAGAAAGAATACGGAAACGTTTGATATAACGGTTG
>JAFRMZ010000049.1 GCA_017430465.1 Oscillospiraceae bacterium | reverse complement strand
GCGACGTCGGCGGGGATGCGGTCTCGGAAGGCACGATGGAGATCGGCGGCGACGTCGGCGGGGATGCGGTCTCGGAAGGCACGATGGAGATCGGCGGCGACGTCGGCGGGGACGCAACGGCAAAGAACGGCGATCTCTCGGTGCAGGGCGACATCAACGGAGACGGACTTGTAAACGCTTCCGATGCTGTTGCAGTCCTGAAAGAAGTGGCTTCTGTCAGTGCCGGAAATGATAGTCTTCTCACCGAGGAACAGAAACTTTCTGCCGACCTGAATTCTGATACTGTAATTGCTGCAAATGATGCTTCTCTGATTCTTAAATTCTCGGCATGTTCCGGAACAAATCTTGTAAAAGATATTCGTACTTTTCTTCAGCTTCTTGGTTTTTCGCTGTAATTATTTCCCGTTTTTTAATAATATGTGAATTTTTTATGAATTCTATTGATTTTTTCTGAAAATATGCTATACTAAAATTAGCACTCAAAGAAAGAGAGTGCTAATTTTAAGCTTGAGCAAATCAAAATAAAAGAAAGAAGTTGTGCTGTTATGGAAACAAAAGCATTTCAGGCAGAATCTAAAAAACTGCTGGATATGATGATTCACTCTATTTATACACATAAGGAAATCTTCCTCCGTGAGTTGATTTCCAACGCAAGCGATGCTATTGATAAGCTCTATTTCCGTTCCCTGACGGATGATTCTGTAGGACTCAATAAAGAAGATTTCTTTATCAGATTAGACCTCAACAAAACACAGAGAACTATTACAATTACAGATAACGGCATCGGCATGACCGCTGAAGAACTGGAAAAACATCTCGGAACAATCGCAGACAGTGGCTCTCTGAAATTCAAGACAGATAACAAGCTGGGTGATGAACAACAGATTATCGGACAGTTCGGCGTTGGCTTCTATTCCGCATTTATGGTTGCAAAGAAAGTTTCGGTATTTTCCAGAGCATTCGGAACGGAACAGGCGCATGTATGGCAGTCCGAGGGTGTAGACGGCTATACTATTCAGGAAACAGGCGATTTCAGCGACCTGACAAAGTACGGCACCAAAATCGTTCTGGAACTGATGGACGATGCTGATGAGGAAAATTATTCCGAATTTCTTGAAGATTACAGAATTCAGTATCTTGTCAAGAGATATTCTGATTATATCAGATTCCCTATTCAGATGGAAGTTTCTCACAAAAAACTCAAAGAAGGTTCTACAGATGAGTATGATTTGGAAGTTACTCTGGAAACCCTCAACAGTCAAGTACCGTTATGGAGAAAGAATCAGAACGAGCTGACAGATGATGATTATAACAATTTCTATCAGGAAAAATTCAATGACTACATGCCTCCGATGTCTCACAAGCATGTACACAATGAAGGAGCAGTCAGCTATGACGCACTGTTATATATCCCCTCGAAAGCTCCGTTCAATTATTATACCCGTGAATATGAAAAAGGATTGCAGTTATATACCAACGGTGTCCTGATTATGGAAAAATGCGGTGACCTGCTTCCGGATTACTACAGTTTTGTGAAAGGTCTTGTCGATTCCGAAGACTTGTCCCTGAACATTTCTCGTGAGATGCTCCAGCATGACCGTCAGTTAAAGCTTATTGCAAAGAGCATTGAAAAGACAATTCACAGCGAATTAATCCGTATGCTCAAAAATGACCGTGAAAAATACGAAAAATTCTTTGATGCATTCGGCACGCAGATTAAATACGGCATTTGCAGTGATTACGGTATGCACAAAGATGATTTGAGCGACCTGCTTCTGTTCTATTCTTCCAGAGAAGACAAGCTTATCACACTGGCTGAATATGTCGAGAAAATGCCGGAAGACCAGAAAGATATTTATTATGCTTCCGGCAGTTCCATTGCACAGATTAAGGCACTTCCCCAGACAGAAGCTGTTCTTGCAAAGGGCTATGAAATTCTGTACTTCACAATTCCGGTAGATGAATTTGCAGTGAAAAATATGATGACTTTCAAGGACAAGAATTTCAAGTCTGTCACTGCTGCTGATTTAGACCTCAATACTGAAGAAGAAAAGAAAGCTCTTGACGAAAAGAACGAAGCCAATAAAAATCTGTTCGAGACAATGCAGAAAGCACTTGACGGAAAAGTTCAGAAAGTGGCACTTTCCAGCCGTCTGAAATCCTATCCGGTATGCCTTACCAGCGAAGGGGATTTGACACTCGAAATGGAAAAAACACTTAATGCAATGCCTACTGACAGCAAAGTACAGGCAAAGCTGGTTCTGGAACTGAATCCGGAACATCCTGTATTTGAAAAGCTTTCTGCACTTGATAACAGCGAAACCATTGAAAAATATGCAAAACTGCTTTACAATCAGGCACTTCTGATGGAAAATATGCCGATTGAAAATCCGGCTGAATTCTCCGCCCTGATTTGTGAATTAATGTAAGAATCATAACCGCATAAGCCTGCCGGATTTCTGAAAAAATCTGACGGGCTTATCGTTCTGTCTGTACGAAAGGATTTTTTAATTTATGTTTGATAAAATTCTGCAATTTTTTGTAAATCTTCTTCCGAAGCCTCTGAAAGACCTCTATGATAAATTTGAAGAACTGATAGTTTATATTTATTACGGCGTACTGACAACAATTGTGAATACAATTGTACAATTCGGCGTAGAATTCGGACTTCTGGAGAATGTAGAATGGTCAGCCAGAGTAGAAAACTTTCTTTCTACTGCGGTTGCGTGGACAGTCGCCGTCATATTCGCTTTTTATGTCAATAAAAAATATGTATTCAAGAGCAAAACAGAATCTACAAAACAGCTTATGTGGGAATTATGGACATTTGTATCTGCCCGTCTGCTTTCCGGTGTCATGCAGATTGGCATTATGCAGCTCGGTGTACCGCTTTACATGAAGAACAATGAAAAAGTATTCTGGATTTATCTTATCTTCTTCTTTATCCAGCAGGTAGCCGTTACACTGGCGAATTATTTCCTCAGCAAATTTATTATTTTCAAGAAAAAGAAACATCCGGAAGAAAGCGAGAACTGAACTTATGTTTATTTATCAGAAAACGCCTCAGTATTACGAAACTGACCAGATGGGGATTATCCATCATTCCAATCATGTCCGCTGGTTTGAAGAAGCCCGTCTTGCCTATATGGATGCACTTGGCATCGGAGCGATTATCCGTGATACCGATTCCGGTGTTGTCTGTCCCGTTCTGAATGTGCAGGTCAGTTACAGAAAAATGATTCGTCTGCATGATAAAATTCAGATTAAAGTCTATCTGATGCAATATAACGGTTTTCGCTATACGTTCTATTATGAAATCTGCAATGCAGAAACAGATGAAATCTGCTGTGACGGCACAACTGCTCTTTGTTTCATGACTCCTGAAAACAAACCGGTGCGCATGAAAAAGGTGTTTCCGCAACTGCATCAGGTTCTCTGTGATACCCTTGAGAATGAACGACTTCCGGAAAACCGCACAAAAATGTTATAACGTCCGGTATAGCAAAGCAAAAAAATCATGTTTCAGGCAGAAAACATTCTCCCGCCTGTACAAACTGTACTTTTTACGCACACAATATTTGTAGAAAACGTCAATTGCAACAAAAGACAAAATAAGGTATACTAATATTAAGAGATTTGATTGCTTGAATAATGCAGTCTTATTTTCAGCTATCTTAAAATGATTATTTGAAAGGAGTCGCTCTGTTTGGACAGGGCAAACAAGATTATGGCAGTAAATGATTCTCTTGAAGTGAGAAACTTCAAAAAAATGTTCAGTGAGAGATTACAGACAAAGTTCAACATCTCTCCGGAAGAAGCTTCCGACCAGCAGGTATATGAAATCCTCTCGAGTCTGGTAGTGGAACATCTCAAGGCAAAACGCCGTAAGTTCATCAATCAGGTACACTCCGCAGGCAAGAAGCAGGTATACTATCTTTCCATGGAATTCCTGATGGGACGTTCTCTGAAAACCAGCCTTTACAATCTGGAACTGGCTGACACTGTGAAAGAAATGCTGGAAGAATTCCACATCAATCTTGATAAAATCTATGAATGCGAACCGGATGCCGGCCTTGGAAACGGCGGTCTCGGCCGTCTGGCGGCATGTTACCTTGACGGTATGGCTACTATGGCTATGCCTGCAATGGGGCATTCCATCTGTTATGAATACGGTATTTTCAAGCAGAAGCTGGAAGACGGCTGGCAGACAGAACTTCCGGATAACTGGCTTCCCGGCGGCAGTGTATGGCTTGACCCCAAACCGGAAAAGGCTATTGAAGTTCACTTTGAGGGAGAACTGAATGAATACTGGGATAATCAGTATCATCACATTGCCCACTCTAATTATAATACTGTTCTGGCAACACCTTATGATATGTATGTATCCGGCTATGACAGCCCCGGTGTTTCCGTACTGAGACTGTGGAGTGCCAAAGCACCGAGTTTCAATATGGAACTGTTCAATCAGGGTGATTATGCCAAGGCACTGGGTCAGAATTCTATGGCAAATTCCATTTCCAAGATTTTGTATCCGAATGATAACCATCTGGAGGGCAAGTCTCTGAGACTGCGTCAGCAGTACTTCCTGTGCGCTGCTGCGGTAGGCGATATTGTCAACACCCACATGAACGTATACGGCACTTTGGATAATCTGCATGAAAAAGTAGCAATCCACATCAATGACACACACCCGACACTTGCTATTCCGGAACTGATGCGCATTCTGCTTGATGACTGCGGTTATGGCTGGGAACAGGCTTGGCATATTGTGACCAACACATTCGCTTATACCAATCATACGGTTATGGCAGAAGCTCTTGAAAAATGGGATGTCAATATGATGAAGCACATCATTCCGAGAATCTTCTCTATCATCGTAGAAATCAACAACAGATACTGCCAGTCCCTGATGGAGCGCAACGGCTATGACAGTGCCAAAACGACCAGAATGTCCATCATCAAGGACAATACCATTCACATGGCAACACTCTGCGTAGCTGCTTCTCACAGCGTCAACGGCGTTTCCAAACTGCATTCTGAAATCATCAAGAACGATGTCTTCAAGGACGAAGCAGCGGATACACCGCACAAATTCAAGAACGTCACAAACGGTATTGCTTACAGAAGATGGCTTTATCAGTCCAACCCCGGTTTGACACAGCTTCTGCGTGACACTATCGGAAACGGTTTCCTGAAAGATGCCGGTCAGCTCTCCAAGCTTGCTGTTTTTGCGGAGGATGATGCTGTTCTGGAACGCATCATGCAGGTTAAGAAAGAAAACAAGGAACGTTTTGCAAAATATGTAAAGCATTCTTCCAAAGTCATTCTGAATACTGACAGCATTTTTGATGTACAGGTAAAGCGTCTGCACGAATACAAGCGTCAGCATCTGAATGTTATGAACATTCTCGCACAATATAACTATCTGCTGGCAAATCCGAATGCGGATTTCACTCCCAAGACTTATATCTTTGCTGCCAAGGCAGCTCCGGGCTATTATCTGGCAAAGCAGATTATCAAGATGATTTGGGCAATTTCTGAAGAAATCAGAAAAAATCCCCGTATCTCCGACAAACTTGCCGTTCACTTCATCGAAGACTATCGTGTTACACTCTCTGAACTGCTTATGCCTGCAAGTGATATTTCTGAACAGATTTCCCTTGCTGGTACAGAAGCATCCGGTACAGGCAACATGAAGCTGATGCTCAACGGTGCGATAACCCTCGGCACGCTTGACGGCGCAAATGTTGAAATCAAGGACGCTGTCGGCGATGACAATATCATCATCTTTGGTATGAAAACAGAAGAAGTCAACGCCAGAAAAGCAGGCTACAATCCGGAAAAAATCTACAATGAAAATCCTGTTGCACGTGAATGCATCAACAGAATGTACCACGGCATCAACGGATGCACTTTCAATGAAGTTGCAGATTCTCTCAAACAGAGAGACCCCTATATGGTTCTTGCAGATTTCGATTCCTATCGTGAAGCACAGAATTTCAGTACTGCATGTTACAACGACAAGACACGCTGGGCTAAGATGTCCCTCATGAATACCGCAGGTGCGGGCATCTTCTCCGCAGACAGAAGCGTTTCTGACTATGCCCGTGACATCTGGGGACTGTAATTTCCGCATTGTTTTCATCAAAATGATTTACAAAGGCGTGTCTGACTTTCTAAGCCAGACATGCTTTTGTCCGTCTGCCCGATACCAAAAATTACCATCATTTTCCGGATTCATGAAAGGAGAACCGTGATTATGAGCCATTTATACGATAGCTGGGACTTGAATTATAAAACACCGTTCGGCGCAATCAAAAAAGGCAGAATCTGTTTTTTCTCGATTCGTCTGCCGAAAGAAGTCAAGCCGGACTTTTCGCCGTGTGTGGTGATGTACCGTCCCGGCTTCAAAGAACGCTTTATGCACATGCACATCATTACCGAAGAAGAAGACTGTTTTGTCTGGGGAACAGGGTATATCCCGAAATATACCGGTGTGCATTACTATTATTTTGCCTATACCGTCTGCGGACAGAAATTTTATATCAAAAAAATTGCCGGACATATCGGCAATCTGAATGACGGCGATTTATTTCAGTTAACCGTCTATGATGAAGATTATAAAACGCCGGAATTTCTGAAAGGCGGTATCATGTACCAGATTTTTCCTGACCGTTTCTGCAAAAGCGGAAAACCTCACGAAAATATTCCGGAAGGGCGTGTGCTTCGTGATGACTGGGGCGGTACGCCTTATTATAAGCCTGACCAGAACGGCCATGTCTGGAATAATGACTATTTCGGTGGAGACTTGGCAGGCATACAGGAAAAACTTCCCTATCTTGCTGATTTGGGAGTTACCTGTATTTATCTGAATCCTGTATTTGAATCACATGAAAATCACAGATATAATACCGCCAATTATATGAAAATAGACCCTCTGCTTGGCACAAATGAAGATTTCAAATCTCTATGTGAAGAAGCCAAGAAATATAATATCAGTGTTATTCTGGACGGTGTTTTTTCGCATACAGGTGCAGACAGCATTTATTTCAACAAGTTTGGACGCTATGACAATCTGGGAGCTTATCAGTCCAAGGACAGCCCTTATTTCAACTGGTACACGTTCTGGAACTTCCCGGACGAATACGAGGCATGGTGGGGCATTGACACACTCCCCAACGTGCAGGAAAACAATAAAGAATATACAAAATATATCTGCGGGCCTGAAGGGGTTCTTGCATACTGGCTCTCTATGGGTGCAGCCGGATTCCGTCTTGATGTGGCAGATGAACTTCCTGACGAATTCCTGAACAATCTGCATGACTGTGTGAAAAAATATGACTCTGATAAAATCATCATCGGCGAAGTCTGGGAAGATGCTTCCAACAAGGAAGCCTACGGCATCAAGAGAAGCTATCTGTTAGGACATCAGCTTGATTCCGTCATGAATTACCCGTTCCGTGAAGCAATTATCAATTATATCAAGGGCATGAGCAGTCGTGATTTTCAGAACAGTATCATGACGATTCTCGAAAACTATCCAAAAGCTACTGTGGATGTGCTTATGAATTTTGTTTCCACGCATGATATTGAACGTGCTATCAATCGTTTTGGCGGTGAAAACTGCAATGACAAGTCTAAAGACTGGATGGCAGAACGTTATCTCAATGAATGGGAATACCGGCGTGGAAAAGCGATGCTGGAATCTGCTATGGCTCTGATGTTCTTCCTTCCCGGTGTACCCAGCATCTACTACGGCGATGAAGCCGGTTTACAGGGGTATAAAGACCCCTTTAACAGAAGATGCTATCCATGGGGGCATGAAGATACTGATTTAATCAGTTATACCAAAGAACTTGGCAGAATCCGCAGGGCATATAAAGTTTTCAAGAACGGCAGACTCCAGTTTCTGCCGGCGCAGGATGATGTTATGGCTTTTGCCAGAACACAGGATTCCGCCGGAATTGACGTTCAGATTTATGTCAACCGTTCTCAGCATGAACAGCAGGTTGCTTTCCAGCCGTGTCATGAAAATTATGTTCTTGATATAGCCGAACATGGTGTTCTTGAAGATAATCTCATCAAGCTTTCACCATTTGATTATGCTGTTATTGTCTGCCGGAATCCTGATAAAATCAGAAAATAAATTCCAATTTCAAAAGCACTCTGTCCGGAGCAGAGTGCTTTTAGTTATATTTGCCATAAAACCAATCTGGAAAATATTGTTTCTTGACATTTTTCACAAAATATGTTATCATAAATATGTAATCACGTGATACAGCTATAAAATCTACTATTTTACTCGGAAAGGAGTTTTTCACTCATGCAGAAAAGAAAATACATCGCCGGACTCTGCGCCCTGCTCATGGCATGTTCTGCCGGAGCAGTATCCGTTCCCGTTCATGCCACCACAGCAGAAAATTCCGTCAGCAGTTCCGCACAGACGGATGCAGATGCTGTTGTTACTCTTATCAATCAGGAACGCACTGCACAGGGACTCAAGCCCCTCAAAGCCGTTCCCGTTCTGAATCAGACTGCTGAAATCCGTTCTCAGGAGCTTGTAACAGTCTTTTCCCATACTCGTCCGGACGGAAGAAGCTGTTCAACTGTTCTTGATGATGCAGGCATTTCGTGGCGGACGACAGGCGAAAATATCGCTTACGGCTACAGCTCTCCGGAAGCCGTTATGAAAGGCTGGATGAATTCTTCCGGCCATCGTGCCAATATTCTGAATGCGGATTTTGATTCTGTCGGTGTCGGGGTAGTTTCTCAGAACGGCGTTCTGTACTGGACGCAAATTTTCACGGGCGGTGCGGAATATTCCGATACTTATCAGCCGGAAATCGTTCCGGAAATCACTGTCACTGTTCCGGAAACTAAAGAGGATTCTCCTGCTCCGTCCGGTATCTGCATCGGAGATTTCTGCTTTGACTGTACCGGAACAGACTGCACCAATCCGCAGAATCTTCTTGAATGCCTGACTGGAAACTGTTCTGACGGAAACTGCAATACACAGGATGTTCTCTCCTGCATTATCGGTAACTGCACAGCAGGAAACTGTAATTCCCTGCAAGGCTTATTACAGAATTTCTGCAAATAAATGCAAATCCTCCTGAAAATAAACTCCCTGAACCAGCCATTCAGGGAGTTTGCTTCTGTTGTTTTTGGAGTTCTCTGTTTTTCTTTGAGAAAGGACATCCGCAGAAATCCTGCCGGTACAGGCAGTATTCTCTTGAAAGCTCGATAGAACGCTTATAGCCTTCTTTCTTCTTGAAATCTGTCGGAAGCCATGACACATTCTTTTCCTCGGCAATCCGGAAACCTGCCGTATTGATGAAAGGCGCATCCTTATGCGGACTGAGTGTCAAAGTTGTTGCAAAATATTCTGCATTCAGTTCTATTGCTTTTTCAGCCGTTTTTTCCAGACGCATTGCAATACATTTCTGACAGCGGATTCCCCGTTCCGGTTCATCCGGAAATGCCTGCGCAAATGCAAGAAACTTTTCCGGTTCGTAATCACCCTCGATGACTTCAATTCCGAACGCCGGCGGAAATTCCTGTACAAAGCGTTTCAGTTCTGATAATCTGTACTGATATTCTGTTTCCGGAATAATATTCGGATTATAGAAATACAGCTTGATTTCTGCCTTTTCTGCAATTTTTTCAAGGCACGCACTGGAACACGGTGCACAGCAGGCATGTAACAGCAGACTGGGCTTTTTCCGTTTCAGGATTTCCTGCATTTCGGCTTCATAATTACGTTTCTGTAGCATTTTAATGGTCTCCTGTAAATTCTTCATACACTTCCGGTTCTGTTACTTCATCAGCAGAAATATTATTATACTGTGTTGTTTCCAGATAGGCTTCTGTTCCTTCCACAATGGCCTGTGCCAAATCTTCGATATGATTCAGAATCCAGCGTGAAGTTGTCAGATTATCATGAAATTCGACTTCCAGCAGACAGCACGGACTCACATTATTGAAAATTTCATATAAATCACGCTGATACTGGTCTTTCACGCCCCTGTCATCAGTAGGCGTGACGGAAGCGACACGATTATAGATATTTTCAGCAAGTGCCAGACTGCCGGCAATATCAGAATTATAAAAGCATTCTGTTCCCTCACCTGTTCCAGATTCTCCGCTGGAATTGCTGTGGATGGCGACATAAGCACCGCATCTGAGCTTATTTCCCTGTTTCACCTTTGCCGGAACGTCATCATCTTCACCGCAGATGTACACCTGAATGCCGTCTTCTTCGAGTTTGGTCTTGACACGGCGGGCAATCATCCACATAGCTTTTTCTTCAGTAATATTTTTATCGCAGGCATAAAGATTATCCTCCTGCGTGGACGGGCTGAGGAATACAGCCATAGAATTATCTATTTCTTCTGTTGCGGGCTGAGTTTCAGCGGGCTGGGTTTCCAGAGTGCCGACGGGTTCAACTTCAGATTTTTTTAATTTTTTTGTACAGGAACTGATGCCGGAAATAATCAGAATCAGCAGAAGAAG
This sequence comes from Oscillospiraceae bacterium, assembly GCA_017430465.1. Taxonomy (GTDB): domain Bacteria; phylum Bacillota; class Clostridia; order Oscillospirales; family Ruminococcaceae; genus UBA3855. The sequence continues at coordinate 4,638 of JAFRMZ010000049.1, read as the reverse complement.
CAAAACTGCAAATGCGCCTGCAATTCTGTCCCATCTTGCACGTCTGCGGAGTTCCAGCCAAGTTTCTTTTTTCTGCATATTCCACCTCTTTTCGGATTAGTATCAGAAATTTCAAAAACATACAAATTAATTATACAACAGAATCCGGCAATTGTCAACTCCATTCGGGAGAATGTCACGAATTTCCAGTATGCATCGCCTGATAAATCTGATTTTTAGAAATTCCGGTTTCTTTTGCAGAAAGCTTTGCAGATGCAGAAGGGCTCATGCCTTGGGAAAGATAACGTTCTGCAATAGAAACGGCATCTTCCAGCGTGAACGCTTCTGACTGGCTCTGTACGCCGTCCAGCACAAGAACATATTCTCCTCTGGGAGATTTTTCGGTATAATATTGCACGGCTTCGGCAAGTGTCATTCTGAGAACTTCTTCATGAATTTTGGTTAGTTCCCGACAGAGAGAAATTTTTCTCTCGGCAGATGAAATTTCTGCCAAATCGGAGAGGGTTTTGCAGAGTTTATGCGGAGCTTCATACAGAACAGCCGTTCTGGATTCGGATTTTAATTCTTTCAGCATTTCAGAACGCTGTTTCTTTTCGACAGGCAGAAAGCCATAGAATACAAACTGTCTAGTTGAGCCTCCGCAGACAGATAAAGCCGTTATCACGGCACTGGGGCCGGGCACGGACTGCACCGGAATTCCTCTTTCACGGCAGATTCTGACAAGTTCTTCGCCGGGGTCGGAAATACAGGGCATTCCGGCATCGGTTACGACAGCGCAGTTTTCTCCTGCCTGAATCCGGTCAGCGATGTGATTCATGACAGAATCAGTACTATGTTCATGACAACTGACAAGTTCTGTTTTTATCTCAAAATGTGTCAGCAGTTTTCGGGTAACACGGGTATCTTCGGCAGCGATAAAATCGACTTCTTCCAGTATTCTGAGCTGTCTGAGAGTCATATCCTCCAAATTTCCGATAGGTGTGCCAGTGACATATAAAATACCACTCATGCGGATTCTCCTTTCTGATTCTGATATAAAGCCTGCGCCTGCTGTGTGAGTATGCCGTTTTCATACATGATAAACGGCTTTTCCATCTGGAGAAATCTTTTTCCGTCCTTACGGCCTTCCAGCAGAAACAGCCACGGCATATCCTGTGCAGTTCGTGAAACAAATTGCAGGCGTTTGGGTTCGGTACGTGCTTCACGCATGGCGCAGATATAATCCGGAAGCCGTTCCGGACGACCGCAGACACACAGCCGACCGCCGGATTTCAATAATTCTGATGCTTTCCGACAGATGTCCTCCGGCGTACAGAACACGCCGTGACGGGCGATTCTCTGAGCTTCCAGACCGGCTTCAAATCCTGAACCGCATGGCTGATACGGCGGATTGCAGAGTATCAAATCAAAATCTTTGCTTTCCGGATTGAAATTCTTCAAATCTGCGCAGACAGGAACAATATTTTCCACATGACTTGCATCAATTCCGGCTTTGAGCTGTTCGACAGCCTGCTCCTGAATATCAACAGCATAGATGATTTTCGGCGGACGGGATTTCTGCATCAGCAGAGGGATGATTCCGCATCCTGTACCAAATTCGCAGACTTTGTCTTTCTGCTTGTATTTTGAAAAATAAGTCAGCAGAAAGGCATCCGTACCGAATCTGTGTTCCTGAGAGGTACAAACGAAAATATTTCCGCCGATTGGCTCTTGCTTGAAATTCATGAAATCCTCCTTCGGACAAAAAGAAGCCGCCGCAACGGGCAGCTTCTCTGGACATATTGATTGAAATCAGGATTCTGCAACAGGTGTTGTCGGGTCAGTAATTTCGGCATCTGCCGGAACGGTTTCTGATTCTTCGGCTTCTGTTGCTTCTGTTTCAGCAACAGATTCTTCCGGTGTTGTTTCTTCGGAAGTTTCAGGAGTTTCTTCTGTTGTTTCCTGTTCGTCATAAATGGGTTGCTGGTCTTCGTGTTCTACATACGTAGTTCTTTTGAGCTGAATCCAGTCAAAGATATTGACAACGCCGTCACCATTGACATCCGCACCCTTGAACTGTGCTTCGGTGATAGTCTTTCTGCCGTGCAGATAGTTGCCGAGCGTGTCCAAATCGACAGGTTCAGGCTTCACAATACCGCCCTCGCCGTTGATTCTGATGGTGTTTTCCTTGCAGAATTCCTGAATTGCAGGAGATTCGCTTACAACATTGATATTTTCATTCACTTCCGGAAGTACGCCCTCACCATAGCCGACAGCATATTCGCCGACTTTCTCAACAGATGCCGGAATTTCGACTTCTGTCAGAGAAGAACAGCCTGCCAGTGCATAACCGTCAATTCTGGTAACAGTTTCTGGAATATCGAGTGTTTCGAGCGCTTCACATCTGTATAATACATGATTGCTGAGTTTTTCCAGCCCTTCAGGAAGTGTGATTTGTGTCAGAGCAGTACAGCCTGCAAAACTCCAGATACCCAGTTCGCTCATACTGCCTTCAAATACTGCTGACTGCAAATTGATGCAGTCATAGAATGCATAGCTTCCGATAGACTGCACACTTGCAGGAATGATGATATTTTCCAGAGATTCGCAGTCATAGAACGCATACACACCAATTTTAGTTACATTCTCCGGAATGGTAATTACCGGCAGACTTCTGCACTTGCAGAATGTATATTCATCAATGGAAGTGATTCCGGACGGCAGATTAATGCTTTCCAGAGATTCGCAGTTATAGAAGGCATAGCCTTCAATTCTGGTGACGGATTCCGGCAGAGTAATCGTCTTGATTGCATTACAGCCGTTAAATGCATTTCTTCTGATTCTGGTGATAGTATCCGGAATGACAACATTTTCCAGTGCATGGCAGTCTTTGAACAATTCGACATCAATAGTTTCCATGCCGGAAGACAATGTTACATTTTTCAGATACAGGCAGTTATTGAATGCGCCTTCGCCGATATACTGCACTGTGTCCGGAATAACGATTTCCTCCAGAGCAGAGAGTTCAAATGCATGGTCACGGATTCTGGTAACACTTGCCGGAATGTTGACATTTTTCAGCGCACTGCACTGATAAGTAATTTTATCCGGAATTGTAGTAATCCCTTCAGCAAAGCTGATTGTCTGCAAGCTTGTACAGGTTGTGAAGATATAGCTTCCCATGTTGCTGGCATTGCCCGGCACGGTGACTTCTGTCAGAGCTGTGCAGAATGCGAAAGCTTCTTTTCCAATATCGACTAAAGAATCCGGCAGTTTGATAGATTTCAGAGCAGTACAGCTTTCAAAAGCCGCTTCACCGATAGTTACTACCCCTTCCATACCGACAATTTCTTCCAGATTGGTACAGTTACAGAACGCATAAGCACCGATTTTATTTACAGTATCCGGAATGGTGACTTTCTTCATCTGACATTCCTGAAACGATTCCGGATAGATAACTTGTACAGGATAATCTGTATCACCGTCATTGAATGTTGCGGGGACAGTAATTTCTTCCGCAGTGGTGTTATTGCACTTGATAATCTGGACATAGCCCATCTGGACATACTGAATTGTATAGTCACCGACCTGATAATATTTACCGCTGTCCCAGTTGGATTTAATAGCCGAACTCATAGCCTGAGCAGTCATGGGTCTGACAATACCGGTATCTTTCAGCACGGGAGCACTTCCGGCGAATACCATTGCAAATGCGAGGATTCCAGCGGTCATTTTGTTCATCTTCATAATAAAAACCTGCCTCTCTAAAATATAAAAATTTTTTCAGAATCTATTTATAAATTCAGCCCCTCCGCAAAACTTATAAATATAATATTATTATACAGTATGAAATACACATTTGTCAAGTATTTCAGTGAAAAAAGAGAAATTTTCTTTTCAGCCTGTTTTACTGTAATAATAAATTTTGATAATGGCATTATCGGGAGCATCTTCGCCCTGTATAAAATCGGTCACGCCGTTGACGGAAATATCAAAGACTTTTCCGGCCTGAAGCACTCCGTTCAGAAAATTACCGGATTTGGCCTCCACGGTTACGTTAGTGAAACCGGCATCCTGAAACTGATTTCTGACGATTTCAAAGTCTTTTCCTTTCATATTCTCGGAAGAATCCGGAAGGGAAAGCATTTTGATTTCTTCGAGCGTTTCACCCTCCTGAACGGTTTCAGCCTGATGTTCTGTAATATCGATTTTCAGCTTGTATTCGTCCATGATTTCGGTATTGGCAAAGAGGGTTTCAAGGACAAGTTTCGCATTCTGAGAGACTTTGTTATAGAAATCAGGATTCTGTTCTAATTTCTTTTCCTGTTCCTGTTTGAGTTTGCTGAGTGATTTTGTATATTCTTCGAGGGAAATACTTCCCAGAAGCGATTTTTTTACACCATAGAATTTAAAGCTTTCCATATCCAGCTCATGGGAAAGGATTTCCGGTTCGGGCAGGGTGATATGTATTTTTTTATTATCATTATCAATTTCATCATACTGAATCTTGGATAAATCAATTCCGGCCTGAATCGTGCCGTCATAGCTGAATACATAGACTTCTTCCGCAAATTTGATTTTGGAAAACAATTCCCTGTAATCTGAAATTTCAGAAGCATTGGTATAAAAATATTCCATCGAAACGAGCTTGCTTGCCTC
>JAFRMZ010000048.1 GCA_017430465.1 Oscillospiraceae bacterium | reverse complement strand
CCCAGCTTTTCCCAAAGAACAGGCTCTAACATTTCCTTCAAATATTCTAAGTATAAAGCATCAAGATTTCTGATAAATATTATGATACCCACACTGCAAATCAGGAAATTTGAAAATATTTTGTTTTTTAGTGAAAGTGTTTTTTTATGTTTCAAAGCGATACCCTAACCCCCTGATAGTCTTAATATGTTCACTGCCTATCTTGTCACGCAGACGGCTGATAATGACACGGATGGTATTATCATCAACTGCGCCGTCGTCATACCAAGCACTTTCATAGATTTGTTCTTTGGTGAAAACACGTTTCGGCTGTGACATCAATAATTCCAGTACCTTGAATTCCGCCTTTGTCAGTTCGATAGTTTCGCCGTTTCTTACAATAATGCATTCCGTTAGATTCAGCGAAATATTGCCGACAGTGATAATACTGACTTGTTGTTTTTGTGGGGCTGTCTGATTGAGACGACGGAGCTGTGCCTTGACTTTGGCGGAAACTTCCAGCGGTTCAAAAGGCTTTGTGATGTAATCATCTGCGCCCAAATCAATACCAAGCACTCGGTCAGAAAGTGTGATTTTAGCAGAAACTACCATGACAGGAATGTATTTTTCCTGCTGTCTGATATATTTGATAAGCTGATAGCCGTCAATTTTCGGCATCATAATATCAACAATGGCAAGGTCTATGGAAACCCCTTTCAAGATTTCCATAGCCTGTGCGCCGTCATTTGCTTCAAAAACAGTATTTTCATCTGTTTCAAGGTAGATTTTCAGCAGTTTCACGATTTCTTTTTCGTCGTCTGCAATTAAAATATTTGGCATTCTCTCACGTCCTTATAAAGTCCAGAATCTGTAAAGCTGAAACATGATGATGAATACAAAATATGCAATTCCCAAACCAGTCCAAATGAATTGTTTTACTTTTGTTCTGGTCTTCATGTCGTCAGCCTTAATTGTATTATAACACAAAATTCCGCCATTTGCAAGAGATGCAAGCCCAATTATCATTGCCATAATTCCGGAAATCGCTGTCCATGTTGGATTGATTCCACCGATTATTATTGCAAATAATGCAAGGATAATACTTGAAACACCATAAATACCCTGCTGACCTAAAATTTGCTTATCCGCAAAAGTATATTTCTTTTTCATAAACAGCTTGACAAGAATCGTCAAAAGACAGCCAATTCCAAACAGAATAAACCCAAAAGCGAGAAATGTACCTGCTGAACCGGATTCGCTTTTCACATAGTCAGTTGACATCATTTCAAGTTTACCATTATCGTAATACATAAACATGTTCATTCCATTATTCTGCATTACATACTGATGTTCAGCAATTTTATGAAGTTCTTCTTCTCCCATCTGAATACCGCATAACTTCAAAGAGTAAGTGCCATTAGGATTTTTGCTCCAAGGCATTAAACTGCCTATTGCAGACATGATTTTTGCTGCACCAGCTGTGATGGAACGCTTTGCATAATAAATTCCGCTGATATCTTCTGTATCAGATATATCTGTATTTTGAATGCCCTCTCTTTCAGTCACATTCCCGAAGATAAGATTGGGAATGCCATAATTGAATACTGATTCTCCCGGCTCGTTCGCCATGATAACAATGCCAACACCACTTTCAGGGTCAAATACCAGATTAGAAGAGCAGCCGCCTGTATTTCCGCCATGTCCTAATGTCTGCACCTTGTATTCAGAAGTCCAGAGACCATGCGCATTTTTGACAATATCAGAATCACCATAATAAGAAGTTGCTATAAACATTTCTTCTCTTGTGCTGTCATTCTCGAATAAAGGGCAATCTTCCATAACAAAAGCCTGTGCGAATGTCGAAAAGTCTTCTAATGTGCCGGTTGCTGCACCTGCTGGAAACAATTGGATTCCGTAAAGGCATTCGCCTAAGTCCTCATTATATTTCGGGTCTTCATAACGTCCATAGCATTTCAATTCGTAACGTTTTTCAGCTACCCACGCATTATCAGCCATTTTGGGGTCAATACAAGTATGTTCCATGCCGAGGGGTGCAAAGATATTTTTATTGACATAGGTCACATAATCCATACCGCTGGTTTGTTCCACGATATAAGCAGCGAGGGATGTTCCCCAGTTGGAATAGGCTGTATATTCGCCAACATGATAAGCCTGATAACATTCACAAGCCTTAACAGCTTCTTCTAACGTGTCATAGACTTCATCAGGGGAAGCCTCTTGATTTTCATAGAAACTTTCCTGAAATCCTGCATTATGGCTCATCAGATTCAGCATGGTGATTTTTTCATCTGGATACTGTAATTTTGTCAGGAAATTTTCAGGCAGGTAGTCACGGATATCAGAGTTGAGGTCAAGCTTTCCCTGTTCCCATTGTTGCATGACAGAAGCCCATACAAGCAACTTTGAACAGCTCCCCCATTCGTAAACGGTTTCGGAATCTGCCGGAATATTGTTTTCAATGTCAGAATAGCCGTAATAGCCATTATAAATTATGCCGTCCGCATCAAATACAGATACTTCACAGGAGGCAAGACCTGCTTCACGTTCTTTGACATAGCTGTCAATACTATTTCCAATTTCGCTGTAAGCAAGATTGGAAGGCGTTTGCATCTCACCAGCAGAAGCCTTTACTGTTGTACCAAGTGTAGATACTGCACATACCATTGCAATCATACCAGAAATTAATTTTTTCATGTTTGTGTTCTCCTTTCGGTTGATGTATTTATTCTATACCATCACTCTTACATGAAAAATTGATTTATATTAACCGAACATTAAAATTTTAACCGGTTGTCTGATGACACGCCTCCATTTTTCAAGTGGGATTTCTCAGGCATCTAACAGATAAATTTCGATACAGTTTGGAAGATGCTACAGAAGTGTTGGCGAGAACGTCGGCACAGCGTGGGACATAGATAAGAAGTTTGAATAAATATCCTCATAACTTAAATCAAATGTTGTTTTATTACATTAAATCATTAAAGTGAAATCAAACAAAAAATAGCTGGTGCGGTATCACATTTCCACACCAGCTTTCTTTCATTCTCCGAGAATTTCCATCATCAGCAAAGCACCGTCTTTGAATCCCTGAATGTACAGAACCTCGTTGTCCCTTACTGCATTTTCACCCTGTATGTCGCTGAGTTGATGAAATGTTTCTACTTGTTCCGCTGTCAGTGTTCGTTCAAATTCAGCGGACAGTTTCAGCCATTTCTGTG
>JAFRMZ010000047.1 GCA_017430465.1 Oscillospiraceae bacterium | reverse complement strand
AGAGGCCCTCACCCCGTCAAAGTGCTGAAAGATATGATGACACGCTCCAATGTATATCCTATTATGGGCAATCATGAATTTATTGCTCTCTATGTACTGGAAAAGCTTAATCTGGATATTACAGAGGAAAATCTTGCATCCCTCACAACAGAAGATATAGCCGACATCCTCGCATGGCTGAATGACGGCGGTGAAACAACGCTTGCCGAATTCCAGAAACTTTCCAAAGAAGAACGTCAGAATCTGATGGAATATCTTTCAGAATTTTCATGGTATGAAACTATTGATATTGGAAGCAGAAGCTTTATTCTGGTACATGCCGGACTCGGCAATTTCCGCAGGGATAAGAAACTGTGTGAGTATAGTATTGATGAACTGCTGGAAACCCGTGCTGACCCCAATAACAGATTGTTCGATGACAAGAATATTTTTCTGATTGTCGGTCATACACCGACGCCCTTAATCAACGGCATTCCCGAAATCTATCACGGCGCAGATACTATCTGCATTGACTGCGGAGCTTGCTTTGAAGGCGGAAAGCTTGCCTGCCTGTGCCTGAATACTATGCAGGAGTTTTATATTTAATAAAATTATCATCAAGAGGAGCTTTTATTTTATGGACATGAAAAAAATCAACATGCAGATGAGTATCTTAATGGGCGTTTCTATGAGTTTCTGCCTGTCGCTGACAGGCATCTTGTCTTCTGGACATTTTACAATTCCTGCATTTCTGGAAAGCTTTGTTATCAGTACAATCATCAGCCTGATTATCGGATTTTTAGTGCCGATGAAAAAAGTCGGGGATACTGCTGTCGAAAAAGCCGGCCTTACACCCCGTACTCTGAAAGCCAGACTGCTGGAAAGCCTCATTTCTGACCTGATTTATACTCCTGTGCTCACACTCTGCATGACCGCTATGGCATATCACAGTGCTGTCAGCCACGGTCAGCCCATGCCCCCTTATATCCGCATGTTTTTAGGCTCTCTTGCACTGAGCATGGCTGTCGGTTATGTCCTTATTTTTTTCCTGATGCCTTTGTATCTTAAGCTTGTCATGAAGAAAAACGGCGGAAAACAGGAGTGATTTTTTTTGTGCAGTATCTCTGCGCTTCCGGAACATTTACCCGTGAAAACGCACGGAAACTGAATCCGGACAGCGTTCCTGCGGAACTGCACTGAATTTTATTTTCTGTATTTTCTAAGAAAGGGGGAACTGCTTTTGAATTATTTTTCTATTATGGGCGATTCTATCAGCTCGTTTGTCGGCACACAGCCCGAAGGCTACCGTGTGCATTATGATTATGAAAATCTTCAGAAAAATGCAATGCGCTATGTCAGTGATGTGTGGTGGGCAAAAGTAATTACCCATTTCGGCGGAAGACTCTGTGTCAATAATTCATACGCCGGAAGCTGTGTCGCCGGAAAACATCCTTATGCCGGTAACAGCATAAAACGCACTGAACTCCTCCATAACGGCAATATTGCCCCTGATATTGTCCTGATTTATATGGGCATCAAGGACTTCGGCAGAGGTGTGCCCATCAAGAAGAAGTTCCCTTTCTGGAAAAATCCTATCTATTTTGAAGATGCCTATTATCTTATGCTCAAGCGTATTGAAAGCACTTATCCTACAGCACGGATTATCTGCGGTACAATTGCAAGAACTTATCATGCAAGAATTCCTAACTGGCAGTTTCCGGAAGAATTTTCCGGCATTCCTCTCGAAGAATATAACGAATCTATCCGTTTTCTGGCACAGAAACGAAAATGCGAAGTCGCTGACCTGTCCGCCAGTCAGGTCTATTACGAAACCCTTGACGGCACACATCCTACCCTCATCGGTCAGGAAGAACTCGCCCGTGGATGGATTGCCTGCCTTTCCGGAATTTTGTAGCGGAACTATTGCTTTTTTCCCGAAAATAGTATATAATATAATCATTATGATAACATATAAAAGGAGAGTATAATCATGATTTTACTGGATGAACTGAAAGTCGAAATGAACGGCTACCGAAAAGAACTTGACGAACTCGGCGAAGTGCTGAATATCAAAAAATCCAGAGAAGAACTTAAAGATTTGCAGGAACAGGCTACCGATGCCGGATTCTGGGACGATTTGGAAAATTCTCAGAAAGTTCTTCAGAAAACCAAACAGCTCGAAAATAAAATTACAGATTACGAAAAAATGCAGTCCCGCCTTGAAGATATTCTGACTATGATTGAACTCTGCATGGAAGAAGAAGACGAGGATATGCAGAACGAAATCGTCACAGAAATGAACGACTTCAAACAGGCTCTTGAAAATAAAAATCTCGAAACACTCCTGTCCGGCGAGTATGACAGCAAAAATGCTATTCTGACGTTCCATGCCGGCGCAGGCGGTACAGAAGCACAGGACTGGGCGGAAATGCTCTATCGTATGTATAACCGCTGGGCAGAAAGACATAACTTTAAAGTACAGCTTCTTGACTATCTTGATGGCGAAGAAGCCGGCCTCAAAAGTGCCTCCATCATGGTCGAAGGCGAAAATGCTTATGGTTATCTCAAATCCGAAGCAGGCGTTCACAGATTAGTCCGTGTTTCTCCGTTCGATGCTTCCGGAAGAAGACATACTTCTTTTGCAGCTCTTGAAGTTATGCCCGAAATGGATGATAATATTCAGGTAGAAATCCGTGATGAAGACATCGAAATGGAAGTTTATCGTTCCAGCGGTGCAGGCGGTCAGAAAGTCAACAAGACAAGTTCTGCTGTCCGCCTGATTCATAAGCCGACCGGCATCGTCACTTCCTGCCAGACACAGAGAAGCCAGTATCAGAACCGTGATTATGCCATGAAAATGCTTGTTGCCAAACTTGTTGAAATCAAAGAGCGTGAACATCTTGATAAAATTTCCGACATCAAGGGTGTTCAGAAAGAAATCGGCTGGGGTGCACAGATTCGCTCTTATGTTTTTATGCCCTACACTCTCGTCAAAGACCACAGAACCAGTTTTGAAAACGGCAATATTAACGCAGTAATGGACGGCGATTTAGACGGCTTTATTCATGCTTATCTCAAGTCCCTCTCTCACGGTACACTTGAAAAAAACTGATTTTATCAAAAAAACCTGCATCTTGCGATGCAGGTTTTTTGTATTTTATAGGAATCAGCCCTTGAAGTTTGCAAGGTCTTCGTCTGTCATCAGAGAAACAATGCGCTTCATGATAGCAAGTGCTTCAGAAGCATCAGGCTTGCTGTTCTTGTTGAAGTCAATATTGACAAGACTCTGTTCGGATAAATTTTCCTTGCCCAGAATTGCTTTGTTTACGGTGATAACATCCAGAATATCCACTTCACCAGAACCATCAGCATCACCGTATTGTGTTACGGTCAGGCCGGATGTTTCGGAAGTTTCTTCTGTAGTTTCTTCAGTGGGTTTTTCTGTTACTTCTTCTGTTACAGGTTCGGTTGTTTCTTCTTCGGTAGCAGGTTCAGTAGCAGTCTGTTCCTTTTCCTTTGCAGTAACGGAAACATCCATAGAAGTATAAGTAATTTCTTTATCAAATACCAGTGTGACGGATTCCAGAGTCTGGCCATCGCCCCACCAGTGCGAAATGCCGATATTGCCGGCTAAGGACAGAACATATTCTTCACTGCCGTTGTCACCCTCAAAGATACCATCAATATCAATAGTAACAGTGCCGTCAGCACCGGTCTGACCAGCTTCAGAAGTCCAGCTTCTGTTGCTTCCGTCAGGATTGGTTGCCGGCAGGGAAAGTCCCCATCCACCGCCTGCTTCGCCTTTCAGAATTACCTGCTTAATGGTGATGCCTTTTCCGGCATAGGGAGCTAAATCAATAGAATAATCAGGGTCGCCGGACAGTGTGACTGTTGCGGAAGATGATGTTTCTGTTGTCTTTGTGATATTGTATTCAAATTCAAGGCTTGTGCCGTTTTCTCTCAGATTCTTGTAAACATCGGCATAATCCTGATTGAACCATGTCAGATTCTTTCTGTCGAAATACTGCATATCACCAGCGTTTCCGGCATCCCATAAGAAGGCTGTCACGCCGTCTGTTGCCAGTGCGGAAGAGGCAATAGTATTCAGATAAGATACAATGCTGTCATGGTCTTTTCCGCCGTTTTCGTTGGTAACAACACCATATTCACCCAGAATTACCGGAATTCCTTCATCTACATAGTAAGCCTTCATCTTGGCAAACAGATTGTAAACATCCTGCTTTTCAGAATCTGTTCCCCACTTGTCAGTATAGCCCCATGTGGAATCTTTGGTTGCTACTGCAAAGATGGACGGATAGTAATAATGAATCGAAACAGCAATCATCTTGTCATCCGGCAGTTTGTATTCCGGATTGCAGGTCTTTGTCAGGTCATCGTTTGCGCCGGCCAGAAGAAGCAGTCTGTCAGCGTTTCCACTGCCTGTACCTCTGACAACATCCACAAACGTCTGATTGAACGTATTCAGTGTAGTATAATTAAACGGCACTTCGTTCATGCTTTCCAGTACAAGATGATTGTCATAATCCTTGAAATAATTTGCGATTTCTGTCCACATCGTCTTGTAGCGGGGGAGCGCATCCATGCCGGCATCAAGCCAGTATTTGGAATTGTTTCCGCCGGAGCAGTCCCAGTGCATATTGACAATAACATACATGCCGTTATCATAAGCATAGTCAACAACTTCCTTGATACGGGCAAGATAAGCATCATCAATATCATAAGTTTCGGGGTCGGAGTTTTCAAACCAGGTCACTGGAATTCTGATAGAGTCAAAACCTTCGGCATGAACGGCATCAATCATAGCCTTTGTGGTGATGGGGTTGCCCCACATGGTTTCGGTAGAATTGGCATTCCAGCTAGCCTTGTCAATCCAGCCAGTGCCCATATTGCCGTTTTCATCTGCAACCCAGCCGAGTCCGAAATAAGTTTCAGAACCGCCGGAGCAGTCGAATGTGTTGCCCAGATTCCAGCCCATGCCCATTTCATTGACAATATCAATTGCTGTTTTATCTGCGGCACTGGCAGTGGACGAAAATACAGAACCAACAGCAGCCATAGAACAAGTCATGACAGCGGCAGTGACAGCCGAAATCATTTTCTGAAATTTCTTCATGATAATCAGTCCTCTTTTCATAGTTTTTCATAGAATTTCTCAATATAAAAATATTTTTCCAGTAATTTTATGATAACATATTTTTCATGATTTGTCAATAAGATTTGTGAAAAAAACAAAGAAATTCAGAAGTTAGCAATATCTTCATAACGCATTTCCGGCTGAACGGCAAGATTGATTCCGCATCCCAGAAGATGTGCCGCCTGCGTGATAAGCCGGTCAATATCACGTGGGGCAACTGTCATTTCCGGCGCAGTTTCAGAAAGATATTTTGTATTGATAACAGTCGGCACGCCAATGCCGATAACCGGAATGCCGAGTGTTTCCTGATTCAGTGCTTTCCGGTGATTGGATACACCGCTTCCCGGAGAAATGCCGGTATCAGCAATCTGAATCGTCCGGCCAAGCCGTTCCGGTGCAGTACAGGCAAGCGCATCAACAGCAATCACAACAGCAGGATGAATCTGCCGGCAGACGGCCTCAATCAGTTCTGCCGATTCAATTCCTGTCTGGCCGAGCACGCCTCCGGCAAGGACACTCACTGGACGCAGATGCTTTAAAAATGCCTCATCTTCCTGTAAAAGCTCGTTCTGCAAATGACGGGTGGCAATGATTTTTTCTGCTGTCTGTACCCCAAGTGCATCCGGCGTGATGTGCTGATTCCCAAGACCGGCGATAAATACAAGCCCTTCTTCCGGAAGCAGATTTCTCAGTTCCTGCGCAAATTCTTCTGTCATCTCCGGATAATGTGCCGAAAATCCCGAAAGCGATTCCCCTGAAAGCGTGATATAATTCCCTTCCGGCTTGCCGAAAGCTTTTCCGGTTTCGGCATCCGTAATGCAGATTTCTGTAATGTTAAAATATTTCCCCCGCTGATGATGGGTAAATCCGGCCGGCTGTCCGGCAAGTCCGGAAATACTCTCCAGTGCCAAATCTGTTCTGCAGTTCCTCATGACGTTCTGTTCCTTTCCCAATTATGCAATCTGCCGAAAAAGTGGAGAAATTTTTAGCAAAAAAACGTGAAAAAGATGCTTGCATTTCTCGCATATTCATGTTATAATAATACTTAGGTGCGGTATACGATGTTTGGACGGTCGTGCCGTCCGGAAACAGGCGTGTCTCCCTGTTTTCTTATTCTGTACCGGAAAAACGCAGTTTATGCGTTTGATTATTTCTGAATCATAACTACAAGGAGGTGCTTCCGGAATGCCGAACATCAAATCTGCTAAGAAAAGAGTAAAGGTCAATAAGACTAAGGCTGCTGCCAACAAGGCTAGAAAGTCTAATCTCAAGACAGTTATCAAGAAGGCTGAAATCGCTGCTGCTAATAACGCTGCTGATAAGGAAACTGTTATCAAGTATGCTATCAAGCGTGTTGACCAGGCTTGTGCCAAGAATCTTCTGCACAAGAACAACGCAGCCAGAAAGAAGTCTCATCTGGCTAAGCTTCTGAATGCGTAAGTTTCAGATTTCTGAAAAATAAAACACCCTGTTCCCATCTCACGGGAACAGGGCATTTTTTTCAGGACTAGCCGACTGAGTGAATCTGATGCCGATTCTCATGGTCATCCAGACGGAATAACAGCGTTGTGCACCATACCGCCGAGACAGCTACAAGAATGTAAACTGCTCTGCTCAGAATAGATGCCGAACCGCCTAACAGCCATGCAACAAGGTCAAATTCAAAAATGCCCACAAGTCCCCAGTTGATACCGCCGATAATCAGCAGCGTCAGACAGATTTTATCCCAGATGCTATTGTTCATGGTGATACCTCTTTCCGTGAACGGCGAATGCCGTCCACGCTGATAGTATATCCCGAAACGGTACTTGTCATACAGGAAATTTCCGGAAATTTTTTCAGGTTTCCAGCATCAGCAGTTTGCCCATGTTGTCTTCATCATGATTCTGAATCAGGAATTTGGAGACATCTTTGAAATTTTCATGAATGTATTTTTTATAAATATTATTATCCTCCGGTATGGTGACAGTCATCAGCACAGCAAGGGGGATTTTATATGCCGGATTGTGAAGCTGCCGGAAGAAGATTTTTCTTCTGGCAGTGTCTTTTTCTGCCCAGAACCGAAACAGAAGATTTTCATCCGAGCCTTTTTCTTCCTGAATTTCAATTCTGACATGGCATCCGTTCCGGTACAGATGCAGAAGGCGAATTTCATCAAATAATCCTGAACTTCCGCATTCTGTAGAATCATGAATTGCCAGCTTCTTGAGCTGTTTACAGCATGAAAATGCATGTTCATGTACTTTTTTGACATGTTCCGGAATATGCATCTGCGTCAGGCTGGCACATCCCAGAAAGGCATTACGGCTGATTTCTGTCATGCCCGCCGGAATCCGGACTTGTTTCAGGCTGGTACAGTTCATAAATGCACCTTCGCCCAGTTCGGTCAGACTTTCCGGAAACTGTATCTTTTCCAGACACCAGCAGTCCGAAAAAGCCCATTTCCGGATTTTTTCAATTTTCTGCGGAAGCTGTACAGATGTCAGACTCCAGCATCCGGAAAAGGCTCTTGTGCCGATTTCTGTCACTTGTTCCGGAATGACGGCTTCTTTTAGGCTGATGCACCGTTCAAACGCACTGAACTCAATGGATTTCAGGTTTTTCGGAAAAGAAATTTCTGAAAGCGATGCACAATGATAAAATGCTCTGTTGCAAATTGTATGTACAGAATCTGGTATTTCTGTTTTCCGCAGGCTGAAACAGCCCGAAAAACTTTCCTCCGGAATTTCTTCCAGTCCTTCCGGAAGACGGATTTCCGGCAGACCGGAACATTTCATAAACACGCTGTTTCCGAGCGTTTCCAGATGTTCGGGAAAGGCAAACTGCCTTAGTGTCCTGCAATCATAAAAAGCATGGTTTTCAATGCGGTTTACAGTTCCCGGCACTGTAAATTCACTGACAGACAAATCCCTGAAATACTGCCATGCTCCTATTCTGTCGTCCTGCATAAAAAGCTTACTCCTCTGATTAATAATAAAATAAATTTTATTTTACTTATGACATACGGAACAGAAGAAAATACATCAGAATTACATGCAGTGTGAGTGCGAGGATGTTCAGCACCCAGAAATAGTTTTTTCTGGTTTTGTGATGAAACAGCTCCATTCCTGCAAGCGCACCCAGCGCACCGCCCAGAAATGCTGAAAGAAACAATGTCTTTTCCGGAATTCTGCGAAGATGCTTTTCGGCTTTTTTCTTATCTGTTCTGTATAAAAATACCGAAATCATGTTTATCAAAAAATAATAGATAATAATAAAGACTGTCATAATCTCCAATGCTCCTCTTGTTAATATTATAACAGATTCCTTATAGTATGTCAAGAACAGCCATGCATTTTTCTGCATGGCTGTAGGACTTTTTTAAATATTCGTCAGACTGTATTGATGCGAAAATTTTTCAAAATTATCATTGAAATTCTTGTTGCCAAATTTTACTTTACTCAGATAGCCATGTGTTTCAAACGTGCTGTGTGATGTTTCAATTACCGATACAGCAATATTGGAACAGTGGTCGGAAACACGCTCGAAATTGTTCAGTATATCCGCCAGCACAAAGCCCGTTTCTATCGTACATGTTCCGGCCTGCAAACGCTTGACATGATTCGCCTTAATATCTCTTGTCAGATAGTCAATGACCTGCTCCAGAGGTTCAATATCTGCTGCATCTGTTTCGTCTACCGTTTTGTAGACACGATAGGCACGTTCCAGAATATCTTCCAGTGCTTCGGTCAGAACGTCCATTTCTTTCATCGCATTATCAGAAAACTGCATTTTCTTATCATGAATTTCTTTGGCAATATCTGCCAGATTGATGGCATGGTCGCCTAGACGCTCAAAATCTCCGATAGCTCTCAGCACCCGTGAAGATACCTGACTGTCATGCTCTGATAATGCCTGCGATGTCAACTGTACTAGTGTCGTTCCAATTTTGTCTTCGTAGTCGTCGAGCATGTCTTCATTTTTGAATACTTTTTCCGCTTTTTTTTTATCATAGTCTGTGAGGAGCGAAATGCTCATGAACATCGTTTCCTTTGCAAGCTTTGCCATCTTACGGGAGGCTTCATCACATTCTGTAACAGCAACAGAGGGTGTTGTCAGCAGTCTCTTGTCAAGAAGTGCATGTTCTTCCTGCTGGGGTTCGGTTTCCTTGTCCGGAAGAATCCAGTTGGCAATCTTTTCAAGCTGTTTCGCAAACGGCAGAAGCAGAATTGTCGTT
>JAFRMZ010000046.1 GCA_017430465.1 Oscillospiraceae bacterium | reverse complement strand
CTGAGGCTACCAATAAGACAGAATTATTATTCTTCACGAACAAAGCACAGGTCTACAAAGTCCGTGCCAACACGTTCGAGGACGGAAAAGCCAGTCTGTTAGGAGATTACATTCCGGTAAAGCTCGGATTCGAGGAGGATGAAAAAATCATCGGCATGACTGCGACAACGGATTATGCCGGAAAGTTATTATTCATCTTTGAAAACGGAAAAATCTCAAAGATTCCGCTTTCGGCCTACATGACCAAAACCAACCGCAAAAAGCTGACAGCAGCATTTTCGGACAAGTCCCCTGTTCTGACGATGCTGTATCTGACAGAAGATACTGATATTCTGCTCCGTTCCGATGCCAACAAGGCGATTCTTATCAATACGGAACTCATCACGGAAAAATCCACCAGAAGTTCACAAGGGATTCAGGTGATGACACTCCGTTCCAGACAACAAGTTATTTCTGCGGAAATTCCGACTCCGGAACGCATTGCGCATCTGGAAAAATATCGTGTTCAGAATATTCCAGCAATCGGAAAAGCAGGGAAAAATCTGGAAGAAGCAAATCAGATGTCATTGATTTAAAAATTCTGTTTCGGAGGTAACAGCATGTTTTTCAATTTCCTATCTGTTGTGACAGAAATTATGATTGTCACTTCCCTGCTGAAAATGCTGATTCTTACGCTCCGGCCGAATCACAAGTGCACTCCGGCTCAAATCCGGATGAAACGAATTTTCCACCGTGGAATGCTTGCTTTTCTTGCAATTTCTTTTCTGTACGGATTCGTCACAATTTATTTTGAATTTCACTGATAAAAAAACCGCCTGTCAGCCGACAGGCGGTAAATTTTTCAGATGTTCTGCATTCCGGAAATAATTCCCTGAAAGAATTATTCCTTAACACCGCCCAGAGCTACACCAGCGATGATGAACTTGGACAGGATGAAGTATACAACAACAATCGGCAGAATAGACAATGTAACGCAGAGATAGTTTACACCGTTATCAATATTCTTATCGAATGCGAGTACCTTAGATACCATAATCGGCACTGTGGAATAATCTGCATTTTTCAGAATCATGTTCTGGGTGTAGTAGTTGTTCCAGTTAGAAACGAATGCGAAAATTGCCTGTACTGCGATAGCCGGCTTCATCATAGGAATTGCAATTGTCACGAATGTACGGAATTCTGTACAGCCGTCAATTCTGGCAGCTTCTACGATTTCCAGCGGGAAGCTCGACTTCATGTAAGATACCATGAAGAAGATAACTGCCGGTGCGGCAATTGCCGGAACAATCAGCGGAATAAAGCTGTTAATCAGTTTCAGAGAGTACATGAATCTTACGAAACCTGCGGAAGATACCTGTACCGGAATCATCATAACACCGATGATAAATGTGTATGCAGCACTATTGAGCTTGAATTCATAAACTGTCAGACCGTAAGCTGTCATGGCAGAAAAGAAAACAGTCAGCAGTGTGGAACAGCCAGCGATAATCAGACTGTTCAGATAGCCCTTGCCAACACTGAATGTGGAAGAATACTGCGCTGCAACACGCTTTGCAGTCTTGCTGGCATCCGCCGGCAGATTGTTCATCAATGTTTTCAGGTTGTCGCCCAGATGTGCCCCGAAGAAGAATCTGGAAGGATTCTGTGCAAGGTCATTGCTGGAGTGTGTGGAATTGACAATCAGGATATAAATCGGGACTAAACAGATTAATGTCAGAATAATGCAAACAACGAGAATGGCAATCGATTTTGCCATAATTTTCTTATGATAATCGTCTTTCACTTCGCCGTACTGACTTTTGGTACTCATATAGACAGACCTCCTTGCTTCATTTTGGCTTTCATTTGCTTTTCAGCCTTTTTGCGCTGTTTCTTCTTAGCAATAGCATCCTTGTCACGGTTCATGTAGAATGTAATAGAACCTAAAACGGCTGTAATCGCAAAGATGATAATGGAAGCCGCACCAGCAAAACCGTAACTTGCCTGGTCAACTGTACCCTTGTTGAAGTTATAGTAGATATAAACTGCAACAGTTTCGAGCTGCTTGGAGAAGTTTGCGCCGTTGTGATACAGATACGGCAAGTCGAACATCTGGAGACCACCAATCATGGAAGTAACAAGTGTGTAAACCATGATGGGCTGGAGCAAAGGAAGTGTAATCTTGAAGAACTGCTGAGTCGAGTTTGCACCGTCAATATCAGCAGCTTCAAACAGGGAAGGACTGATACCCATAATACCGGACATCAGCATAATCATGGTGTTGCCGAACCACAGCCATGTCTGAATGAACATTACCATGACTTTGGAAGCTGTAGGCCCTGCCACGAACTGAATCGGGTCAGATTCTGCGATAAAGCCCAGCTTCATGAGTGTAGAGTTTACAAAATAATACTTAGAGTCACCGAACAGGTTAACATACAGAGCAGCTACAGAAGCAGCAGTGATGATATTCGGCATGTACATAACAATCTTGAAGAAGCCCTTGCCGGGGAGTTTTACTTTTGCATCGGTAAACCACACAGCCAGCAGCAGAGAAAGAAGAATCTGCGGAATAAAGTTACCGAACCAAAGTACGAATGTGTTACCGAGTGCTCGTGCGAATTCTTCATGTACACCGGCAGCACCCTGCGAAGAACCTGTACCAAACAGAATCTGCGAATAGTTGTCGAAACCGACCCACGCAGCGTTGTTTGCCTGATTGCCTTTGAATGATAAAATAAACGTATAAATCAGCGGCCAAATCTGGAAAAAGCAATACACAAGGAAAAAAGGTGCAATAAACATATAACCATATTTAGCATAGCTGATGGACTTAATGCGGCTTTGAGCAGCAGACGCCATTAACTTTCACCCTCTCAATAGAATTATTAACAGATACGACATACTGCCTATGAGGGCATAGTATGCCCCCACAGGCTGTATATATTTTTTTAAGAACTTATTCCGTTTCCAGATTATGCAGTCAGGTCAGGGTTATCAGCCAGAGCCTGAGTTGTGAATGTGGAAATGATTGTATCTGTATCAGAATCGATGTTCTTCTTCAGAGTATCGAGGAAGGTGTCCTTCAGATTCTGGTCATACTTTGTGATAGAATCGCTCATCTTGATGCCGGCAGCAACTTCGCTCAAAACAGCGAACTGGTCCTGACCGCCGAGCAGCGGGTTGGAGTTAGAACCGTCAGCAACAATCTTGTCCATAGCAACCTTGTTGTTTGTGAAGTCGCCGGAGTACAGAGCATATTCTTCCATGATAGAAGCGTCTGTTGTGAATGCCTTAACGAACTTGGAAGCTTCTGTAGCAGTGTTGCAGTTCGGGGATACACAGAGCCAAGAACCGCCCCAGAAGAATTCCTGCGGACCTACAACGATGTTCCAGTTACCGTCTGTACCGCCGTTCTGTTCCAGCTGAGCACCTTCACCGAGGCACCATGTGGAATAGAAGTAGCCGAGTGTTTCGCCCTGAAGACCTACGTTTGTCCAGTCTGTTGTCCACTGTTCAACGTTCGGGTTTACATAGCCGTTGTCTACATAGCCCTTAATCATGTCAGTGAATTCCTTAGCAACGTCTGTCTGGATTGCAGTGCCGTCTACCCATGCAGCGTTCTTAGCTGTAGAGAATGCCTGCCACAGACCGCCGATAGTAGCAGCCATTGTAACCTTGCCTTCAGAAGCAGTCTTCAGTTCTTCAGCAGTTGCAGCGAACTTGTCCCAGTCAGAAATTTTAGCCTGCATGTCATCAGCAGAAGTTACACCCAGATACTGTTCAGCCAGTGTGGTGTTGTAAGCGTAACCGCCTGCAGCAGCCTGCCAGGAAGCAGCCTTCAGAACGCCGTTGTTATCTGTACCGATTTCAACAGTGTACTGATAAGCATCTGCATAGTCAGCAGATGTGATGCCGAGGGATTCGAGAGGAGCAGACATGCTGTCATCGTTGATGTAGTTCAGAATCCAGCCGGCTTCTGCAACGAACAGGTCAACGTCATCGCCGCTGTTCAGGTAAGTTGCATACTGTGTGGAAGCTTCACCGCCGTTACCGCCGCACTGCTGATAAACAACCTTTGCATCAGAATGGTTTGCATATACGTCAAACATGTTCTGAAGGTCAGCGTCTGTCCAGCAAACGATTGTCAGAGTGTCGTCAGTATCGGGCAGGGATACGTTACCAGCAGTCAGTTCGCTGGAAGCGTCGCCGCCTTCTGCGGTAG
>JAFRMZ010000045.1 GCA_017430465.1 Oscillospiraceae bacterium | reverse complement strand
TGTTCTGATTGACCGTGACAATCATAAGATTCTGGCACAGAAAAACAGCAATGTCCGCATGTATCCGGCCTCTATGACTAAACTGATGACACTGATTGTCGCAATTGAACATACGGAAAATTTTCAGGATACATTTATTATGACACAGGATATTCTGAATGACCTCTGGGAACAGGGCGCATCTATGGTGGGATTCAGTGCCGGAGAACCGTGCACTGTCATGGATATGCTCTATGGTGCGGCTTTGCCGTCCGGTGCGGATGCTACTACCGGTCTGGCTGTCTATGTTGCCGGTTCTGAAAGAGCTTTTGTGCGCCTGATGAATCAGAAAGTCCGTGAACTCGGCCTGAAAGATACACATTTTATGAATGCCAGTGGTCTGCATGACGAAAAACACTACAGTACGGCGGAAGATATGGCCGTCATTCTGGAATATTGTCTTCAGAATGAACTTTGCCGACAGATAATTTCTACACCGAATTATATTACTACACCTACGGAAGAACATCCGGACGGCATTTATCTGACAGATACCATGTTCAAAAGAATGGACGGCGATGAAGTTTCCGGCATCACCATCAAAGGCGGAAAAACCGGATTCACTGACGAAGCCGGTCACTGTCTCGCAAGCTATGCCGAAACACCGGACGGCCGTTGCTATATTGCTGTCACTTCCATGGGAACAGACAGATTTCAGACTGCTTATGATGCTTTCTGGCTGTACGGTTCTGTAACAGGAACATATCCGGAAACACAGGAAACCGTTGCCGAAACCGTTCCGGAAGCAACCCTTTCACCCGCTGCCGAAATTACTTATGATAACAGCAGTGAACTGACCGCCGTGCCTGCCGCATAGTTCCGGCAGGGCAGAACAGGAGGAGGATATGAGAAGAAATAAGCAAAAACAAAGTACTGCACCGGTTCTGACGGTAACTGCTGGCTTTGTACTTCTGGGACTTGTCTGGGCAGGTGATGGCATCTACCGCCATTTCCGCACTCCAAAAGAACTGATTCTGATAGATGAACGAAATTTTGAAACAGAAGAAGCTTCCGGAATGATTTCTGCTTCCGAACCTCTGAAAAATGATTCCGAAGAAATGACCGTCTGGGAGGCAAGCCTTGAACTGGCTGGCCTTCCAGCGGATTATATTACCCAGCGTCTTGCAGAAGAAGCTGCACAGACCGGAATTCTGGCATCTGTTCCCGACACACCTGCAAGCAATTTTCAGAATAAAAATGAATATTATCATCTTAAAGATAATACACTGCAAGTACAGGAAACTGCTGTCAGAGCCATGAACGCCCTCGCAGAAGCTTATTTTACAGAAACAGGCCGTTCTGACCTGATGATTTACAGTACGACAGAATGCTGTCCCTCAGAAGGCGCATTGTATCCGGACTTCCTTCCAGACAGAAGTACAGGCTTCTGTCTGGATTTGGCTTTTCTGAATGATGACGGCACAATTTCAGTCCTGTCCGAAGAAAACAGCCTCTGGATAACAGAAAATGCCTATCGCTTCGGATTTGTTTTCAGCGTTCCGGATGTCGTATATCATATTCGCTATGTCGGAAAAGTACATGCTTTTCTGATGCATCAGCAGAATCTTTCGCTGGATGCCTATCTGGAAGTGCTCCGGAATTATCCGGTTTCAGAGCCGTATCATTTTTCTTATGAAGAAAATGACATGCTGATTTATTTCGTGCCTTCCGCAGCATTCGGGAGCACAGATGTCCCTGTCCCCGGAAACAGAGAATATGAAATTTCCGGAAACGGCCGTGACGGATTTATCGTCCGTACATCGGGAAACATGGAATAAATCAGAAAAATACTTGACATTCGGTCAGTTTAATGTTATACTATTAAGTGTATCACTGTAAAAAGGAGGACGATAGGATGCCGGAACAGAAACTTTCTCAGAAATCCCTGCTTTCTGAAGATGATGTCACCGAAGTGGTGCTCAAAGAGCTGGAGAATGAGAAAAACGGCAAATCCAACAGCGAAGGCGTGACAGATTATCCAATTCTGGAATTCGATGACCATGCACTGGGTCTGTTATCTGCCGGCGTACATGAAACATTACAGTACAGTCAGATAACACCTGCCGGCGGAAAAGTTTATGAAACTGTAAAACGTTTCTGCGATGTTGTTATTTCCGCACTGGCTTTGCTGGTACTTTTGATTCCGCTGGGCATTGTCTGCTTGCTGATTTATATAGAAGATAAGGGAAATCCCATTTTTTCACAGGTGCGCCTCACAAAGGACGGAAAACCATTCCGCATGTATAAACTCCGTTCTATGTGCATGGATGCCGAAGCTCGCTTCGCACAGGTGCAGAAGGAAAATAAAAGCGATGGCCTTGCGTTTAAAAGCGATAATGACCCCAGAATTACCAAAATCGGAAAATTTATCCGGAAAACTTCGATTGATGAATTACCGCAGTTTTGGAACGTGCTCAAAGGCGATATGTCCATTATCGGCCCTCGTCCGCCACTCCCCAGAGAAGTCGTACTCTATACACCAGAACAGATGAACCGTCTGCTTGTCAAGGGCGGACTTTCCTGTATCTGCCAAACAGAGGGAAGAAGTGATATGGAATTTGAAAAATGGGTGGAAAGCGACATCCGCTACATAAAAACCAGAAATCTCGGTCTTGATATTTCTTTGCTGTTTAAAACCGCCGGTGCGGTGCTTTTGCGAAAAGGCGCAAAGTAATGCTGATTTAAGGAGCTGAAAAATCTTGAAGCGTTCCAGAAATGAAACTTTGCAGTATATTTATAAACTCTGTGAACAGTATGAAGCACAGGGCAGACAGGCAAAAGGTTCTAACATGCCTCTGCGGGATTATGCGCAGTTTGCTGTTATGAAGTTTATGCTGTATCTTGTCGGAAATGACAGAAATATTTCAGATTATGAAGTGAATCTTATCAGTGAGTGTCATAAAATTCCGTTCACAAAAGGATATATTACCAAATTTTTAGAAGAAAAACCCGTTTCCGCAGATGAATGGTTTACTGTCATAAGCCGGCTTCTGGTAGTGTTTACTGAAGCGGATATTCAGAACGAAGCACGATACGGCAGTACTTCTTTTCTGCTTCTGGAATTCCTGAATGAACTGGGGCTGGAGTTTATTACTTATGAAAATATCCAGAACGAGGACAGAACCACAAGAGCACTCGGCGTTCTGATGCAGAGACTCCGGACATTTCGTTCGGCCTATCTCAAAAACTGGATGAAGATGCATCATAACCAAATTAATCCGTTTGCCATGCCGGAACAAAACAGGCCAGAACAGCGTATGGAACGTTCTGCGAAAATTCCGGGACTGAAAAAAGAAAATGACAAAACACATGATTCTGAATCACAAGACACAGAAGAACAGGAAGAATCTCTTGAAGATTTGCTCAAAAATCTTAATGAACTGACAGGACTTTCCGGTGTCAAAGAGGATTTGAACAGTTTAATCAATCTGCTGAAAGTGCATAAACTCCGTGCAGAACGCAATATGCCCCTGACATCTGTATCACTGCATATGGTATTCTCCGGCAATCCCGGAACAGGAAAGACTACTGTTGCAAGAATGCTCGGAAAAATTTATAAGGCAGTCGGCGTTCTGGAGAAAGGGCATTTGGTAGAAGTAGACCGTTCCGGACTGGTCAGCGGTTATGTCGGCCAAACCGCTATGAAAACACAGAAAGTCATAGAAAGTGCTCTCGGCGGTGTGCTGTTTATTGATGAGGCTTATGCCCTCACTTCCAATGCAGGCGGTAATGACTTCGGCACGGAAGCTGTCAATACACTCCTGAAAGCGATGGAGGATAACAGGGATAATCTGATTGTGATTGTTGCCGGCTATACCGATTTGATGCAGGAGTTTCTGGATTCTAACCCCGGACTGCGTTCACGTTTCAATAAACAGATTGTTTTCAATGATTATACACCGGAAGAATTGATGAATATTTTTACCGGTATGTGCAGTAAGGCATTTTTTAAACTGACGGAACAGGCTTCTGCAATCGCACTCAGTTTTTTCGAGAACCGTGTGAAACAGGAACTTTCCGGCTTTGCCAACGGCCGTGATGTGCGCAATTATTTCGAGAAAGCACTCACTAATCAGGCAAACCGGCTGGCGGTTATGGTTTCCGTCACAGACGAGGATTTGATGACAATCAATGAAGAAGATGTCAAATCAATAGAATTATTTTAATTACGGAGGTTTTTGATTATGGTAGTAATCGAAATGGAAAACGGCAAAGAAATCGAACTGGAACTTTATCCGGATGTTGCTCCGATTTCCTGCGAAAATTTTGAAAAGCTCGTAAAGCAGGGCTTTTATGACGGCCTGATTTTTCACAGAGTAATTTCCGGCTTTATGATTCAGGGCGGATGCCCCCTCGGAACAGGTACAGGAGGCCCCGGCTGGCATATCAAAGGTGAATTCCTCGCAAACGGTGTACCGAATACTATTTCTCACAAGAGAGGAGTACTCTCCATGGCAAGAGCACAGAACCCCGATTCCGCCGGTTCTCAGTTCTTTATTATGCATCAGGACGGCGAATTCCTTGACGGTCAGTATGCCGCATTCGGTAAAGTCGTTTCCGGCATGGATGTCGTAGATGAAATTGCTGCTACAGCAACCAATGCAATGGACAAGCCCATCACGCCTCAGAAAATGAAACGTGTTTATATCAAGTAAAAAATCAGCACCGGATTTCAATTGAAATCCGGTGCTTTTTTTATTTCTGTTTTTTCAGTTCTTCAATGCATCCGGCACAGATATGCTTGCCGTGAAAATCTTCCAGATTTTCAGATGCACCGCAGAATGCGCATATATCCTGATTCTTCCGGAGTATGATAGTATCACCTTCCAGAAAAATCTGGAGGTAATCGTTTTGTCTGATGTCGAGACTTTTTCTCAGTTCCTTCGGAAGAACAAATCTTCCGAGTCCGTCTACACGTCTGAAAATGCCCGTACTGTGCATGATGTCAAATCCTCCTGTAGTTCTGATTTCATTTAAATGTCAAAAAATTAGTCTTCGTCCGGCATTTCCCAGTTGTGATATACGTTTTGTACATCATCGTTTTCTTCCAGATGGTCAAGCAGAAGCTGCATTTTCTTGATAGCATCTTCATCCGTCAGCTGTGTGTAGTTGGCAGGAATTTTTTCAGCTTCTGCGGAAATGACGTTATAACCTTTTGCGGTAAGGGCTTCACGCATAGAATGTACATCATTCGGGGCGCATTCCATGATGATAGTATCTTCTTCGACAGTCAGGTCATCACCGCCACAGTCGAAACAGTCTTCCATTGCAGTATCTTCATCAATGCCGGTATTTTCTACAACGACAATTCCCTTGTCGGAGAACATGAACGATACACAGCCGATAGTGCCGAGATTTCCGCCGAATTTATCAAAATAATGACGAATGTCGCCGGCGGTACGGTTTTTGTTATCGGTCAGGCATTCAACGATGACAGCAACACCGCTGGGGCCGTAGCCTTCATAAACCATAGATTCATAGTTATTTTTATCGCCCTCGCCGGAAGCTTTCTTGATTAATCTTTCAATATTGTCATTTGGAACGTTATTGGCTTTTGCCTTTGCAATCAAATCACGGAGCTTGGAATTGCTGACCGGGTCCGGACCGCCTTCTTTGATGCAAACGGTCATCTCACGGCCGATTTTTGTGAAAATTTTTGCTCTTTTGGCATCGTTTGCGCCTTTTTTCATTTGGATATTATGCCATTTGGAATGTCCTGACATGAAAAAAATCACTCCTTATTATTTTTTAGAATTTCTGTCTGCATATTCCAGATTTCCTGAAACAGACTTTCAAGCCGTTCCGTATTGCCGGACAAATGCAGATAGCCGAATACGGCTTCTAATCCGGTTGCTTTCCGATAATCTGTCGGAACGGCACTTTTAGGAATCGCACTGGTGCTGACGGCATTTCGTCCACGCTGAAAGACAGCCTGTTCTGCTTCTGTCAGGGTGAGCCGTTCAGAAGCTCTTGCCTGATAAGCGGCGCAGACCAGATGGATTTTTGCATCATGCAGATGCTTGACTGTGGTGTTGCCCTGTATGGTGAGTGCATGACGAATCATCAGTTCATAAACACTGTCGCCAAGAAAGGCAAGCGTCAGAGGGCTGTATTGCCGTGCTTCTTTTTCTGATAACTTCTGCATGACGGTTACCTGATATAATCAAATTCAAAACCGAAAATATTGACGGCATCGCCTTCTTCAATGCCCATTTCTTCCAGCTTGTCGATGATACCACTGGAGCGCAGTACACGCTGAAAATATTGCAGAGAAGAATAATCTTCCATATTGACGGTTCTGAGAATGGGTTCAAGCCACGGTGCGGAAACATAATACACACCGTCTTCGATTTCAATTTCAAACTGCTGACGGGAGGAAAATTTCGCTTCCCAGTCTTCCTGCGTCATGGGCTGAGCTTCGTAGATTTTCACCGGCGGAAGTTTGGAAAGTGCTTCGCTGACAGCATTCATCAGTTCTCTTGTGCCGGAAGATGCGGCTGCCGAAATAGTATAAAACGGCAGATTTTTCGATTCGATATAAGCTTTTAAATCAGCAATCTGTTCTTCCGATGCCAAATCTGCCTTGTTTGCAACGACAATCTGCGGACATTCCGCCAGAGATTCGCTGAAATTGGCCAGTTCATGATTGATTTTTTCAAAATCTTCTGCAGGGTCACGGCCTTCCGAACCGGAAACATCCAGAATATGCAGAATCAGACGGCATCTTTCCACATGACGGAGAAATTCGTGACCTAAGCCAGTGCCTTCGCTTGCACCTTCGATTAAGCCGGGAATATCTGCCATCACGAAAGAACGTTCTTCATCCAGTCTGACAACGCCAAGCACAGGAGTCAGGGTTGTAAAGTGATAATTTGCAATTTTCGGCTTGGCGGCACTGACAACGGAAATCAGTGTTGATTTTCCGACATTCGGGAATCCTACCAGACCAACATCTGCAAGCAGTTTCAGTTCCAGTGTAACATCAAAGCTTTCCCCCGGAAAACCCGGCTTGGCAAATCTGGGAATCTGGCGGGTAGAAGTTGCAAAATTAGAATTGCCCTTTCCGCCTCTGCCTCCTTTGGCCAGAATATGTGGTGCATCATCGGACATATCCGCCATAATACGGCCTGTTTCAGCATCTTTAATCAGTGTTCCACGGGGGACTCTGATAATCAAATCTTCTGCGCTTTTACCGGTACAGCGTTTGCCACGGCCGTTTTCTCCGTTGGGAGCGACATATTTTCTTTTATAGCGGAAATCAATCAGGGAAGAAAAATTATCATCCGCCTGAAAAACGATATTTCCGCCGTTTCCGCCATCACCGCCGTCAGGTCCTCCGGCAGCAACATATTTTTCTCGGTGAAAGGACACAGCACCGTCACCGCCGTCACCGGCCTTGATTTTGATTCTGGCTTTATCAACGAACGTACTCATAGTTTCAGTCCTTTCCATTCAAAACAAAATCCCGAGCTTTTTGAGAAAAGTCCGGGATTTGATGCGTTTCACATTCTTAGTCGGCGTAAACGCTGACACGCTTGCGGTCACGACCCCAGCGTTCGAACTTTACTCTGCCGTCAACAGTTGCGAACAGAGTATCATCAGAGCCACGGCCAACACCAGCACCGGGGTGAATATGTGTGCCACGCTGACGAACAATGATATTGCCGGCAGTTACAAACTGACCGTCTGCTCTCTTGACACCAAGTCTCTTGGATTCAGAGTCACGTCCGTTCTTGGTAGAACCCATACCTTTTTTATGTGCAAAAAACTGCATACTGATTCTAAGCATTATTTCCACCTCCAAAATTTGAGATTTTTAATTTAATCGTTCTGGGATAATCTTCCGAAATACACTGCAAATGCGTGAGCAGACCTTCCAGAAGCAGGAAACCGTTTCCGGCATCCGGATGCTTCAGTACAATGCTGATAAGATTGTCATCAGCAGAGATTTCTGCCTGTTCCTGAAATGTTTCAGTAATCAGGTTAGCAGTGAGCTGAACAGCCGAGGATACGGCTGCGCAGACAATATCCTGCCCCGCATCTGCGAACCCTGCATGTCCTTTGACAGAACATTTGCAGAATCTGCCGTTTTCCGATTCAAAAACAGCGTAAATCATGCGTTGATGGCTTCAATCTGCACCTGAGTGTAGGGCTGTCTGTGACCCATCTTGCGCTTTTCGCCTTTTTTGGGCTTGTAAGTGAAAACGGTGATTTTCTTAGCCTTGCCGTTCTTGAGAACCTTTGCTTTAACAGCAGCACCCTCAACGTAAGGAGCACCAATTTTCAGGCCGTTGTCTGTGCTGACAGCAACAACCTTGTCAAAATTAACGGTTTCGTCAGCTTCTACGTTCAGTTTTTCGATGAAAACGATGTCGCCTTCCTGAACACGAACCTGCTTTCCGCCTGTTTCGATGACTGCGTACATGTTTTTGCACCTGCCTTTTCTAAAAAACTCGCTGCATCGGGCGACAGAAATCTGTGCTTGTAAAAATGCCTGACACATGCGGCAAGATTATTTTAACACAAAAAAACAGTTTTGTCAAGTCCTGAAAGAAAAATTTTTAAAAAAAATCAGTCTTTTTTGCAGAATCACAAAAAAGACTGACAGGCATTTCTTTATTTATGCGGGTGTGCCGTCCGGACAGGACGGCAGATAGGGGAATATCTGCTGATAATTATCACGCTCGTCCTCATCCGGATGATTTGCCGGAATTAGGCCGGTCATTTCTGACTGCGAAGCACAGTATAATTCACCCTGCGCATTTTTTTCCTGTGAAAAGGGGAAATGCTCTTTTCCGGGTCTGTGCGGTTCAGGATATTTTTTCATGAACTCACTCCTTTCTGTATTCGGAATACAGTAAAGAGTATGCCCGTATTTGTATTGAATCATACATCACACACGCAGGAGCATGTTCAGCATGTCTTTCAGTTCTTTCAGGACGTTTTCTGCATTCGGGCTGGAATAGTCCAGAGCATTCATGCGTTCCTGAAGGGTCTGCATCATGCCTGCACGGACAGGGTCAATCCCGCCGGATGATGTTTCGGAAGCAATGGCTGGAACAGATACTTCTGCCGGATGATGCTGGAATGTATCTAAAAAAACAAGCAAAGCCTGAACCTGTGCATCAGACATTTCTTCAACTGCGGAAATCAAAGCTGTTTTCGGACTCATGGAAGTTTCTCCTTTCTGAAAATACAATAATCGGATAGTTTCTGCATCCAGCCAGACAGCACGATGATGCTTTACCAGTCCCCGTGCCCGTTTCGGATACGTAAAGCCGAAAGGCTGGTTCAGAATATTTCTGACAGAAATTATTTGTTTAGCGGAAATAAAAATCATCTCCTGTATCTGCACTATGTTTTTTGTGATGGGTGTCATCCCCGTGCTGATTTTATTATAGCATAAATTTCATAAAAAAGCAAGCGTTCTTTAAAAAAATTGTTTTTCCTGACAAGCTGGATAAAAAAAACGCTTCTGTATTCTGAAAATTATTGATAATTTTACTTGATTTTTTTCTCAGAATGTGGTATACTATTATAATTGGATAAACTATCCGAAAAAGCAGAAAATTATTCAAAAGGGGATGACAATGATATGATTAGAAGCATGACCGGCTACGGACGGGCACAGAAACAGCTTGACGGCAGAGATATTCTTGTCGAAATCAAGTCCGTCAATTCCAGATTTCTGGAACAAAATGTCCGCATCGGCCGGAATTATACCTATCTGGAAGAAGAATTGAAATCGCTCGTCAAGACAAAAGTCGCCAGAGGCAAAGTCGAAATTTCTGTGACAATTAATCTCATAGAAGGCAAAAAAGCAGATATTAAAGTCAATGACGAAATCGTCAGAGGGTATCTCGATGCTATGCGCAGTTACAACGAAACCGCAGGAGAGGGAGAATTTTATTATCTCGAATGTGATGTCAGAATTCCGGCGCAGATGAAATGGAACAGCATACTGCATCTGCCGGATATTTTCCGTGTCGAAAAAGTACAGGAAGATGAAGAACAAATCCGCAGAGATGTGCTCGAAACGGCTCAGCAGGCAATTGACGCTTTTGTCAGTATGCGTGAAACTGAAGGCGAAAAACTTGCCGAAGATGTACGCAGCCGTGTCGGATATATCGCCTCTCAGGTGGCCGTTATCGAAGAAAAAGCCCCCGAACTGACCGAAAAATACAGAGAACGCCTGTTTGCTAAAATTTCCGAAGTCCTCGGCAGTACTTCTGTTGATGAACAGCGTATTCTGACAGAAGCTGCCATCTTCTCCGAAAAAACTGCTGTCGATGAAGAAACTGTCCGGCTCAGAAGCCATCTGAACCAATTGAAAAATCTGCTCGGTCAGGAAGAAAGTGTCGGCAGAAAACTGGATTTTCTGGTTCAGGAAATGAATCGGGAAGTGAATACCATCGGTTCTAAAATTCAGGATGTGAATATCACTGCAATCGTTGTGGATATGAAATCCGAAATCGAAAAAATCAGAGAACAGATTCAGAATATCGAATAATTTCAGGAGGAATCTACATGGAACAAGGAATTCTGTTTGTCGTTTCTGCTCCGGCAGGCTGTGGAAAAGGCACAATTTTAGGACAGATTCTCAAAGACGAAAAATATTATTATTCTGTCTCTGCCACAACGAGAAATCCCCGCCCCGGTGAACAGGACGGTGTAAACTACAGATTTCTCGGCAAGGCA
Source organism: Oscillospiraceae bacterium (assembly GCA_017430465.1). Classification (GTDB taxonomy): domain Bacteria; phylum Bacillota; class Clostridia; order Oscillospirales; family Ruminococcaceae; genus UBA3855. Next base: position 6,703 of record JAFRMZ010000045.1, on the reverse strand, counting down.
GAATTTGAGAAGCTCATCAGCGAAAATGCGTTTCTCGAACATGCGCAGTACTGCGATAATTACTACGGCACACTGAAAGCCCCTATCGAAGAAAATCTCGCCAAGGGAAAACATGTCATTCTGGAAATTGAGGTGCAGGGCGCAATGCAGATTCGCCAGCTCCGGCCGGATGCAAAGTTTATCTTTATCGCTCCGCCCAGCTTTGAAACGCTCCGTCAGCGTCTCGAACACCGTGGCACGGAACCCCCCGAAGTTATCGAAAAACGTGTCAATGCTGCCAAAAAAGAACTCGAAATGAAAAGCAATTATGATTACTGCATCATCAATGACGTTCTGGATGATGCCGTTGCGGATTTCAAGTCTGTTGTCCGTGCTGAAGAACTGAAAATCAGCCGTAAGGCCTGATAATATATTATTCTGGAGGTTGTTTATTATGTTAAGACCAGCTATCACACAGTTGATTACTAAGAATGAAAGCTGTTATTCCCTTGTTATCGGCGTTGCCAAAAGAGCAAGAGAAATTGCAGACGAACTCTATGCCAACGATGAACCCCTTGAGGAAAAACCCGTCAAGACCGCTGTCGATGAGTTCGCAAGAGGAGAATATAAAATTATTGAAGTCGCTCCCGAAACGAACAAGACGATTCTTCAGTAATGGAACAGTTTGCCGCTGTTGCAATGGATGTCGGTTCGGCCTATTCTGCTGATGTTCTGTATCATTACAGAATTCCGGATGGTACATCCTGCACTGCCGGTGATATGGTACTTGTTCCGTTCGGAAAAGCCAACCGGCAGAAATCCGGCTTTGTGATGGAAATCACCAGCCAGAAGCCGGATTTTAATATCAAGGATATTCTGGAAGTACAAGGCTCTGTTCTGAATCCGGAACAGCTTTCGCTTGTGTTCTGGCTCAGAGAAAATACATTCTGCACATATTATGATGCAGTCAGGGCAGTTCTGCCCTCTGCGGTCATGCGAAACAGAACCAGCCGTATACGCAGGAAAGCCCTCCCCGTACAGAATCAGGAGATATTAATACTTTCTGACGAACAGCAGAAAGTCTATGATGCTGTCGCACCCCATCTGGAAACCGATAAGCCGGAATGTTTTCTGCTCAGAGGTGTCACCGGAAGCGGAAAAACTTCCGTTTTTGAAGCGTTGATTGCAAGAACGCTCCAGCTCGGAAAAACAGCAATTCTGCTTCTGCCGGAAATCGGTCTGACTCCGCAGATGATTCAGCGGTTTTCCGCCCGATTCGGCGATGCCGTTGCTCTCATGCACAGCCGTCTTTCGGACGGCGAACGCCGGCAGGCTTACGAACGTGCCCGAAACGGTTCGGCTCGGCTTGTCATCGGAACAAGAAGTGCTGTCTTTGCACCGCTTCCGGACATCGGCCTGATTATCATGGACGAAGAAGGCGAACAGTCCTATAAATCTGAGTCTGCCCCCCGCTATGATACCATCGAAGTCGCAAAACAAAGATGCCGGTATCATCATGCTGTTCTGCTTCCGGCATCTGCCACGCCGACCATTGAAAGCTATTATTATGCCAAGCAGGGCATCTATCATCTTCTGGAACTCAGACAGAGATACCTGAATATGCCCCTTCCGGAAGTCACAGTTGCAGATATGCGCATAGAACGACAGAATCAGAATATGTCAGAATTCAGTTGGGCTTTACAGCAGGCCATTGCAGAAAATCTCGAAAATCATGAGCAGACTATTCTGCTCCTGAACCGCAGAGGCTATCATACTGTTATCAGCTGCTGTGTCTGCAATAAACCGGTACAGTGTCAGCATTGTTCCGTCCCGATGACATGGCATAATACAGATAAGCTTCTGCATTGCCACTACTGCGGATATACCCAGCCGTTTCCGGAAACCTGTCCGTCATGCAACGGAAAAAAATTCCGGAAAATGGGTTTCGGTACACAGCGTCTGGAAGATGAGCTTTCTGCCAGATTCCCGAAAGCCAGAATCCTCCGCATGGATGCTGATACCACTGCCAGAAAACACGCTTATGAAGAAAATTTTGAAGCGTTCCGCAAAGGCGAATATGATATTATGCTCGGTACGCAGATGATTGGCAAAGGCCTCGACTTCCCGAATGTGACACTTGTCGGTGTTATGTCTGTCGATAAAGCTCTTTTTTCAGGAGATTTCCGCAGTTATGAAAGAACGTTCAGCCTGATAACTCAGGTTGTCGGCAGAGGAGGCAGAGGAGGTACAGCCGGAAAAGCAATACTGCAAACCTTCATGCCGGAGCATTATGTGTTCCGTCTTGCCTCGAAACAGGATTATGAAACATTTTTCCGTGAAGAAATCGCTATCCGGAAAGCTTTGCTTTATCCGCCGTTCTGCGATATTTGCATTATCGGATTTACCGGCGACAGGCAGGACGAAACGGCTGACGGCGCACAGAAATTTTTTGCCTGCATGATGCAGGTCAAATCCCGCATTGCGGAAAAAATGCCCGTCCGGTTTTTAGGCCCTGTCCCCTGCATCTACGGAAAAATTAATAATAAATACCGCTACCGGATTATCATCAAATGTAAAAACAATGCCGTATTCCGGCAGTTTATTCGTGATTCGCTCGAACAAGGCGCAAAACTTAAAGAAGTTGCCAAAATTCATGTCTATGCGGATATGAACGGTTCTGTCGGTATATGATAATAATTACAGATTTATTTTTTGAAGGAGTTGTAATCTGAAACATGGCTATCAGAAAGATTGTAACAAAAGAAGACCCCGTTCTGCGCTCCCAGTGCAGACCTGTCGAAAAATTTGACGAGAAACTATGGCAGTTGCTTGACGATATGGCCGAAACACTCTATAAGGCGCAGGGACTCGGCCTTGCTGCTCCGCAGGTGGGAATCCGCCGCCGGATTGCCGTGATTGATGTCGGCGACGGCTTGATTGAACTTATCAATCCGGTGATTCTCAAATCCAGCGGAAAACAGCGTGATGTTGAGGGCTGTCTTTCCTGTCCCAACCAGTGGGGTTATGTCGTCCGCCCGAATCAGTGTACCGTCAAGGCACAGAACCGCAACGGCGAATTTTTTGAAATCCAGCTCAAAGAACTCGGCGCAAGATGTGCCTGCCATGAAATCGACCACCTCGATGGCAGACTGTTCTTGGATTTGGTTGATGAGTTTGTAGAAATTTCCGAAGAAGAGGAGTAATCACCCGATGAAGATTGTTTTTATGGGAACACCTGATTTCGCCGTTCCCTGTCTGAGAAAATTAGCATCTGAAACTGAAGTCGCCGGCGTATTCACCCAGCCTGACAAGCCTAATGGACGGAAAATGAAATTACAGTTCTCTCCGGTTAAGAAAACAGCTATCGAACACGGCATTTCGGTGTTTCAGCCGACATCGCTCCGAAAGGGCGAAGATGCTGAAAAAGCTCTCGAAATACTGAAAAAAATTCAGCCGGACTGTATTGTTGTTGCTGCTTACGGTCAGATTCTTCCGAAGGAAATTCTCGAACTGCCTAAATATGGCTGTATTAATATCCACGCTTCCTTACTTCCGAAATACCGTGGTGCTGCACCGATTCAGCATTGTATCCTCAACGGTGAGAAAGAAACCGGCATCACTGTCATGCAGATGGCAGAAGGTCTTGATACCGGTGATATGCTCATGAAAAAAAGCATTGTCATTACAGAAAACGAAACCGCTGACGAACTGCATGACCAGCTCGCAGAGCTCGGCGCAGAAATGATTCTTCCTGTTCTGGAAGGGCTCGAAAAAGGTACACTGACTCCTGAAAAACAAAATGATGCGGATTCCTGTTATGCATCTATGATTCGGAAAGAAATGTCTGCTCTGGATTTCACAAAGCCGGCTTCTGACCTGCACCGCACTATCTGTGCACTGACAGGGTTCACCAAGCTTGGCGGAAAACGTCTGAAAGTGCTCCGCAGTCTGGTGTGTGACGGCGTGTCCGGCGCACAGTGTGGTACAATCACTGATGCTAAGAATTTTATTGTACAATGCGGTGAAAATACCGGTATTCAGTTCACCGAAGTCCAGCTCGAAGGCAGTAAGCGGATGCCTGTCAGTGAATTCCTGAAAGGCAAAAAACTCGAATACGGTCAGCAGTTAGGCGAATGAAAAGCGCAAGAGCCACAGCAGTCAGCCTGCTGATGAAAACTTTTACAGAAAACGGCTATTCTAATCTGCTTCTGGATAAAACCCTTGCAGATTCTGGCCTTTCTGTACAGGAGAAAGCCTTCTGCACGCAGTTATATTACGGCGTGACAGAACGCCTTCTGACACTGGAACATCTGCTGAAATGCTACAGTGATAAAAAACCGGAAAAACTTGATATTCCGGTAAAATATATTCTGTATCTGGGATTTTATCAGATGAAGTACTGTGATAAGATTCCGGACAGTGCTGCCGTGAACGAATCTGTCCGGCTTGCCGGTCAGTTCCGCAAAAAAAGTGCATCCGGCTTTATTAACGCTGTTCTGAGAAAATTCCAGCGTTCCGGAAAGGAAATCCCTCTTACCGGCGATAAATGGACAGATATGCAGATTCAGTATTCTGCCCCCGCAGAACTCCTGAAAACTGTTACCGCAGAACACGGCGAAGATTTCGCAGTCCGCTTTTTTGCAGACAGCCTTCTTCCGCCGCCGGATACTATCCGGCTGAATCCTCTCAAGTCAGATACTGCTGCTTTGCAGGTACTGCATCTCGAAAAAATAGAAACGCTCGATAATGCTTATCAGATGCATATTGCAGATGTTCGCAGTACAGAAGCGTTTCAGAAAGGACTGTTTCATGTGCAGGATTTGGCTTCGCAGTTCTGCTGTCAGATTCTTGACCCGAAAGCCGGTGAAACTGTTCTGGATGTGTGTGCTGCCCCCGGCGGAAAAACATTCACTATTGCCGAAATTATGCAGAATCAGGGAAATGTCTATGCCTATGACCTGCATCCCCATCGGGCAAAGCTGATTCAGGACGGCGCAGAACGATTAAATCTCTCCTGCGTGCATACCGGTGTGCAGAATGCGGCACAATATCAGAGTAATATACCGGAAGCTGACAGGATTCTTTGTGATGTGCCCTGTTCCGGTCTGGGAGTCATCCGCCGGAAACCCGAAATCAAATATAAATCACTTGCGGATTTTGCATCCCTTCCGGATATACAGTACCAGATTCTTGAAACTTCTGCAAAATATCTCAAAAAAGGCGGAATTCTGGTCTATTCCACATGTACAGTGCTGAAACGAGAAAATCAGGAAGTCGTGCAGAAATTTCTGAAATATCATCCGGAATTTTCCCTTGTGCCGTTTCCGGAATATGGCTCGGCATCCGGCATGATGACATTTTCTCCGGCCTATGCCGGATGTGACGGCTTCTTTGCCGCAAAACTTCGCAGAAAGGCAGAGTGATTGCTTTATGAGAGATATTCTTTCCCTGACTCTGCCGGAATTGCAGGAAATCATGCAGGATATACACAAACCAAAATTCCGTGCATCCCAGATTTATCACTGGCTTCATGTCCGGAAAGTAACCGATTTTGCCCAGATGACGGATTTGTCTTCGGCATTGCGTACAAAATTACAGTCTGAATTTTGTATAAAAAGACTATTTATTGCAAGAAAGCTTGCATCTTCTATTGATGATACTGTAAAATATTTATATACCCTTCCTGACGGACAGCATGTCGAAACGGTTCTGATGCACTATCAGCACGGCTGGAGACTCTGTATCTCCACGCAGGTCGGCTGTAAAATGGGCTGTCAGTTCTGTGCTTCAACAATTGCAGGCTATGTCCGGAATCTGGAAGCTTCTGAAATGCTCCTCCAGATTGACGAAACCGAACGCAATGCCGGTGTCAGCATTTCCGGCCTTGTCCTGATGGGTATCGGCGAACCGCTGGATAATTTCGATAATGTCATGCGCTTTCTGGAGCTTCTTTCCGACTCCAAAGGCAGAAATATGAGCCTCCGGCATGTGACGCTTTCTACTTGCGGTATCGTTCCCAGAATTCGGGAACTTGCAGAGAAAAAAACGGGTCTGACTCTTGCCGTTTCCCTGCATCATCCCGAAAATGCCGGACGAAGCCGGATTATGCCTGTCAACCGGCGTTATCCTTTGGCGGAACTGATGGAGGCTTGTCAATATTATTTTGCCCTTACCGGTCGGCGTGTTACCTATGAATATGCCGTCATGGAAGGCGAAAATGACAGCATGAAAGATGCCGAAAAACTCGCCCTTCTGCTGAAGCATCAGCAGGCACATGTGAACCTGATTCCGGTCAATGCCGTGAAAGAACGCAGTTTCCATGCCGACCGGCGGGCAGCGCAAAAGTTTATGCAGTATCTGGAAACTCTCGGCATTCATGCCACTGTCCGCAGAACCCTCGGCAGTGATATTGAGGCCGCCTGCGGTCAACTCCGGCATGAAGCTGACAAAGAACAGAAAACATTAAGAGAGGAGTGATAGAATTGCGGTGCGCAATTGCAACAGATGTCGGCTTGATTCGTGAGGAAAATCAGGACGAAGTACTTGCAAAAGAATATCAGGGCTGCATTCTTGCAGTCGTCTGCGACGGCATGGGCGGTGAAAACAGCGGAAGTCAGGCAAGCCAGATTGCTGTCCGTGAGATATTTGACCATTTTTCTGACGGCTATGAGCAGAATATGGATGCCGAGGCCCTCCGTGCACTGATGCTTTCCTCAGTATCGGC
>JAFRMZ010000007.1 GCA_017430465.1 Oscillospiraceae bacterium | reverse complement strand
CATTAGAATCTTTTCTGATGCAAATTAAAATTGGGTAAGCAACTTTTTAGGTGGTTTCTGTTGTTAGAGACCACCTATTTTGTCACCAAATCACTTTTTGCTAAAACATGGAGAACATTCTATATGCCGTCCACAGTCCTTTGTAACATATGTGCAATTTTGTGATAGAATAGTACCCAAATTATATGTTACGATGAAAAATGACAACATACAATCGATTTTGAATGACGGAATATGTGAACGCTAACAATGAATTTTAATGCATTAAATCGTTAAAATATATCAAACAAAAAATAGGCTGGTGCGGTATCATTTCCACACCAGCTTTCTTTTATTCGCCGAGAATTTCCATCATCTAGACAGCACTTTTTTATTTCACACAACATCTCTTTTCTTTATGCTGACATTACTTGCCAATAAGGAAACTATTATATATATTATTGAAATGCAAATGACTTTCACAGCATCACTTTGCATTTGAGTTTCTCCGAATATATTGAACATTCCTGTCAGGAAATAGGATTTGACAATCACATTACCATTTGTAATCAAAGCAATGATTGCTGCGATAAGTTCACATAATATTCCTGAACCTGTTACCAAGGTGAGAATAATAACTGGTACAGTTTTTCTGAAAAGTTCCGTGATAAGCATTGCCGCAAATGAACAGCCAAGTCCTGCTAAAAACATACATATTCCATACATTACCGCAACATTTATGCTGCCAGTATGATGTGTAAAGATAAGTCCGCTGACAGCAATCACACCCCATGAAAAAATATTGTTTATGAATATGATAACTGCCCTTGCGGCGATTATTATGCTCCTGTCAGCAACTGAACCAGCATAGTTTTTAATAAATCCGCTTGCATGGTCATTGCTGAAAAACATTGCTGTAAACAGTGATGGAAATATTAAGGTCAGCGAACCGCTTTTACATAAGAGAGCTGAAAATGTTCTTTCCGGTATCATAGTAAGGTTTAACAGCATCATTACTGCAATGATTCCCCAGATAACATACAGACTTTTTTGTCTGAACATTTTATAGCAATACATTTTGATAAGTCCTGTCATCATTTTCCGCCTCCAGTCAGTTTCAAATAATGTTCTTCAAGCGATTCTGATTTCGCATAGATTTCATTCACTGTAATGCCTTGGCTGACAAGCAGTGCATTCAGTTTTCCGGTTTCAGAAACGTGACTGTTTATTTGAATCGTATCATCAGTGATTGTATAATCATGAATATCTGCTCTTTCAAGGACAGCAGCAGATTTTTCAATTTTATCAGTTCTGATAATTACTTTATCCATACAGTTTGAAAAAAACTCCTCTTTTGTGATTTCTTCGATAAGTTTTCCCTCATGAATAATGCCATAATCAGTTGCTATCTTTGAAAGTTCATCAAGAATATGACTTGAAATCACGAGCGTGATTCCCTGCTGATTCAGTTTTAACAACATTTCTCTGAACTCATGAATTCCCTGTGGGTCAAGACCGTTTATCGGCTCATCAAGCACTAATAATTCAGGATTCCCAACAAGCGCCATTGCAATGCCAAGACGCTGTTTCATTCCGAGTGAAAATTTTCCTGCTTTCTTTTTGCCAGTATTGGAAAGCCCCACAAGTGCAAGCAGTTTATTAATCTGCGCATTGTCTTTGATACCACACTGGATACACCTGCATTTCAGATTCTGATATGCTGTCATTTCAGGATAAAGCCCTGGTGCTTCAATCAGATTCCCTACCATTTTGCGGACTGTTTTCAGTTCATTTTCGCTGTGTCCGTTTATCAGAAAATCTCCGGATGTGGGATTTGAAAGACCTGTTATCATTTTCATGAAAGTTGTTTTTCCTGCACCGTTTCTGCCGATAAGCCCATATATTGCACCTTTTTTTACATGAGTGTTAATACTGTCCAATGCTTTATGTTCACCATAGATTTTGGTAAGCGAATGTGTTTCAAGAATATAGTGATTCATAATATTTCACTCCTTATGCTTTTATTGTATATCAAAAGCATTATCTGAACAATTGATTATCATTAACCGAATATTAAATTTTGATAAAATCAAAATAACTGTCCAGATTTTTATTTCCGGACAGTCTTAATTTTCATAAGATGTTATAATTCTATCATAAAATATTTTGTATAATCATCTGCACATTTTGAGACACGGATAGTTCCGCCGTGCCGCTGAATGATTCGCTTGGTGATGGCAAGACCTAAACCGCTGCCATGTCCGGCAGTTCGGGCGGTATTTTCTGTAACAAACGGCTCGAAAATATCCATATCTTCAGGGATAGCGTTTCCGCTGTCAGAAATTCTGACAATGGCTTTTTCGTTTTCTCTCGTAACAAAAATTTCCGCTTTGATGCTGTCGGGATTGTGTTTGTAGATGTTCACAATCAGATTAGAGAACGCTCTTTTCAGTTCGTTTTTGTCGCCTGTGATGAGGATTTCCGTTTCTGGAATATCAATTTCAAGGTCAATCTGATGTTCTTCGAAATCGCAGTAATTCTCTGCAACAATATCCCTTATCAGGGTACAAAGGTTAATTGATGTCAGATTTGGCTTGTATTCTTCTGTGCCGAATTTGGCATAATCAAATAAAGTATTGACCATATCATTCATACTGTTGGATTTCCGATAGATAATGTCAAAAATTTCCTGTTGTTCGTCTGGCTTGATTTTTCCGTCAGACAATGCCTTTGCAAAACCCTGCACGGAGGTCATGGGTGTTTTCAGGTCGTGAGCAATCGCAGCATATAACAAATTTTGTTCTTTCACTCTGCGTTCACTCTCTTGTTTCAACACCTTTCCTATGCGCTTATAAAAAAAATATGCAGCAGCAACTTGTATGAAGCTACTTGCCAAAAAATAGACAAATCCCATCTTTTCCCAAAGAGCAGGCTCTAATATTTTATTCAAATAT
>JAFRMZ010000044.1 GCA_017430465.1 Oscillospiraceae bacterium | reverse complement strand
CGATAAAATACAGCCCTGCCGGAAGCACCACACCGCCAACGGCCTGATTTTCATAAATTTCTTTCTTACCATGATTTTTGAAACATGACAGTGCAAACGGAATCATCCCGCACTGTCCGACTGCTGTCAAAGCCGGAAGAAGCAGGGGAATTTCTGTATTTTTCATAGATTCCGTTCCTGCCGGCACGCTCCAGAAAAGAAAAACCAGAACAACATTGAGGGCAATCCAGCCTATTTCCATCCAGAATGCAATATCCGCCATTTTTTTTGTGATTTCAGGTTTCTGCATCATTTCCGTACTCCTTAGTAAAATTTTTCTGCAAAGAGAACGCCCCCGTCAGCATAAAGGCCTGCGCCATTGTGTTGACAAACTCGGCTATCCAGTTCATCACGGAAGAATTATCAAATCTGATTGCCAGAAATACCTGCATCATGTTGAACACATAAGCAATGATAAAAAACAATGCTGTCTGCTTTGTTTTTTTCCGGAAGCTGAGAATCATCAGTGTTCCGTAAAACACTGTTGACCCCATAAAAGTCAGAATAATAAACGGCAGTTTGGTTTCTATTACGGGCACAGCCGGAAGAACTGAAAAATTCTTTTCTGTGGATGCTGTTTTCTTTTTTCCGACAATGCCTGCCATACTGAGTGCCGTCAGCACAAATCCTGTTGACTGTATCGGGAAAAAGGCATCTGACAGCATGGAATAATCACAGATTTTCAATACAAACAGAAGTTTCCAGACGGCTTTCAGCATACCGGCCAGAAATATCATCGTACCGCCTGATGCAAACATAGTATACTGTGCCTGTGTCATTCTGGGATAGAATGCCTTCATCAGTTCGATGCATCCCAGAAAAAACAGAGCCACAGGCACAATATCAAGCAGGGCAAGCGGAAGACACCACTCACTCATAGAGCATTAATGATGGAACAGTCTGATTCCGGTGAATGCCATTGCAATATTGTATTTATTGCATACTTCAATTACATTGTCATCACGGATAGAGCCACCCGGTTCAGCGATATAAGCGACACCGCTTTTCTTGGCACGTTCGATATTGTCACCGAACGGGAAGAACGCATCAGAACCCAGACAAACATCTGTATTCTTGGAAAGCCATGCTTTTTTATCCTCAGCAGTAAAAACAGCGGGCTTTGTCTTGAAAATTCTCTGCCATTCGCCTTCACGAAGCACATCTTCATACTCATCGCCGATATAGACATCAATAGCATTGTCTCTGTCAGCACGGCGGATATTATCCACAAAATCCAGACCAAGCACCTGCGGAGACTGACGAAGCCACCAGTTATCGGCCTTCTGACCGGCGAGGCGTGTGCAGTGAATTCTGGACTGCTGACCTGCACCGATACCGATTGCCTGACCGTCTTTCACATAACATACAGAATTGGACTGTGTATATTTCAATGTAATCAGAGAAATCAGCAAATCATCGAGCTTATCGGCAGGGATTTCTTTATTGTCTGTTACAATGTTAGCCAGTAATTCTTTGTTAATATCCAGTTCATTTCTTCCCTGCTCGAACGTGATGCCGAATACCTGTTTGCGTTCGATAGGATTGGGCTTGTAATTTTCATCCATCTGGAGAATGCAATAAGTGCCTTTTCTCTTGGATTTCAGGATTTCGAGAGCTTCTTCATCGTAAGCCGGAGCGATAACGCCGTCAGAAACTTCACGCTGAATCATCTTGGCAGTGCAGACATCGACTTTATCAGATAATGCAATAAAATCGCCGTAAGAAGACATTCTGTCCGCACCTCTTGCACGGGCATAGGCACTTGCCAGCGGAGACAGCTCGCCTAAATCATCCACCCAGTAGATTTTCTTGAGGGTATCGCTGAGAGGTCTGCCGATTGCCGCACCTGCCGGAGAGACATGCTTGAAAGAAGTAGCTGCGCAGACACCGGTTGCCTTTTTGAGTTCAGAGACTAACTGCCAGCCGTTCAGCGCATCCAGCAGATTGATATAGCCGGGTTTACCGTTCAGAACAGTAATCGGGAGTTCAGAGCCGTCCTCCATAAACACTTTAGAGGGCTTCTGATTCGGGTTGCATCCATATTTTAAGAGCATTTCATTTGCCATTGTGATTTCCTCCTTGATTGAGAGTTAATATCAGGGTTTCGCCCTGTTCGGTTTTGAATATGACAGTATTACCGGAACATTTGGCATCCGTCACGATATGGTTTCTGATAAAATCAAAATATTCCTGCCAGTTTTCTGAACCATAGGGAATCAGATTCACCGGATTCGGTTCATAATGTGAACTTTGAAACGCAATACAGGGCTTCTGCCAGATTTCACGATAAAATTCTGAATCCGGTTCTTGATAATGACAGAGATAATCAAGATACTGTTCGTATGAAATTTCACGCAGTTCAATCCAATCCGTACTTCCGGTATGATTGATATAAATATATTGATTTTTATCTGTAATGCCGACACCATCGCCCCTACCGCAGAATGTCTCAATATAATAAACATTCTGCCGTTCCGGAAACTGCATCATGCTTTTGTATACTTGTTGACAATCTTGGTTTCTGCTTCTCCGGTTTCAATATTGATATAGCGCACGAAAAGAGAAACTTTATTGTCTTCGTTCAGAGCGTTCCAGAGTTTGTCTGTAAAATCAGCGATATTGTCATTGATTGCAATCTTCTTAGGTTCGCCCTCGAAGCTCGGAAGCGGATTGCCGTCACTCATATAAGTGTGAATGAAATGACCGATGCCGTTTTCCGGATTATTATAAGAATACGTGAATCTTTCGATACTGTCCGGATTGCCGTCAGCAGACTTGATAATTGACATTGCATAGTTATACTTTCCCTCGCCGATATGCATGATACCGGAAATTCTGGGAGTATAATTCGGGGCATCATCTTCATATTCACGGGTTCTGAGTGCCTGCTCGAATGTCTGCTGTTTGTCCATGAGTTCATAGATAGTATCTGTCTGGTCACCGTTTGTCACGATAGTTTTATTTCCCAGAACACGCACCGGAGCATAAATAATCAGATGCGGGTCAGACAGCTTGGACGGGTCAGCCGCTTCGGTTCTGATGCCGTCTTCTGTTGCGGTAAAGACTCTGTTTCTGGAGTTGACGCTTCTGCCCATGATGAAATAAGCTGTCACGGCAGATTTTCCATCAGCAGTTCTGCCGATGATGATGCCTCTGCCCGGATAAGCATTGTTTGCTAATTCTTCATAGATATTCAAAGTTTTCATAATTAAGCTCCTTTATAATCAATATAGGCATGATTTCCGATAACGGTCAGTCTGTCCTGACAGAACAGGCTGACTGCCTGCGGAAGAATCTTCCATTCTGCTTGTTCCATGACACGTTTCTGAAGAATTTCAGGTGTATCGCCGTTTTGGATTTCGACAGCTTTCTGCAAGATAATCGCACCGCCGTCGCAGATTTCGTTCACGAAATGCACGGTTGCGCCGGTCAGCTTGACACCCTTTTCGAGTGCCTTTTCATGAACATGCAGACCATAGAAGCCATCACCGCAGAAAGACGGAATCAAAGACGGATGCACGTTGATAATCTTATTTTCATACGCCTGAATCAGAGATTTATCCAGAATAATCATAAAGCCGGCGAGAACAATCAAATCTGCTTTTTCTGCTTCCAGCAGTTTCAGCAAATCCCGTGTATACTCCTGATTATTCTGATAATTTTTCCGGTTGAGCACCTGCGATTTGATTCCGTGCTTTTCGGCTCTCCGGAGAGCATGGGCATCGGGACTGGAAGAAATCACGCAGGTAATTTTCCCGTTCTGGATTTCTCCGTGTTCCTGCGCATCAATAAGAGCCTGTAAGTTTGTCCCTCCGCCGGAAACTAAGACGATAATATTTTTCATTAAAAAATTTCTCCTTTATGCCAGTATTTCTGCAATCGAATAAATTATCATGATGATGACAGAAATAACGGCGGTGATGATATACTCTTTATACATCTCCTCTTTTTCGTCTGGAAACCAGAACAGTTCCGGACTGGAAGGAAGATAGCAAATCTGAATTTTCTCGCCGATTTTATATCTGCGTGTTCTGAGGTGCATATAGTAACGGGAAGTAATTACTTCGCTGTCGGTTTCATACTGCATCACCGGAGCATAAACAGTATATTCCGGTGCAGGCATTCCCTGCACGACAGGCTTTTCTTTCTCATGCTCATAATGATAATCCAGCAGAACGGCCTCTGCGAAAAAGCTTTCATTCAGTTTCTTTCTTTCATATCGAAAAATAAAATACAAGTACACCGACAAAAATCACTGCCGAGATACACAGTCCCACCAGATAAGGCAGTGTCAGCTTGGTTTTCTGTTCCGGAAACCAGAATACTTTCGGATTCAGCGTACTGTAACAAATCGGATATTCTGTTTCTTTTTCCAGATTCATGCTCTGCGACCAGAGACGGGAAACGGCTTCTGTTTCCTGACCGCCTGCATCATAGCACATGACAGGCGAATAGAACGAATAGTCATCATGATTGATTCCTCTGTGTTTTTGAGAATAATAAATTTTTATGATTTTTAATTCATATTCTTTCAGAACTGCCATTGTCTCGGCAGAACGGCTCATCAGATGACTCATCCGGAATATCTGTATCACATTCCATAGCATCAGCAGAATGCAGACGGCAAGCATCGTTTTTCCGCTTGCTCCTGCCAGAATCAGGATGACAGTCAGCACGAATCCCACAGCCAGTGCCGTAATATTATCCGGCACATCTGCCACAGGCAGTATGCCAGTAAAATAACTCACAAAGCACAGATGCAAGGCCTTGTATACTGCCAGAACCATGACACAGAGTATAAATATCAGAAGATTCATAATATCAGATTATTCCAGAATAACGCCTTCTTCAGATTCTACAAGTTCACCGAGAATATAGGCATCTTCACCGGCAGATTTCAGAATTTCGACAGCCTTGTCAGCATCTTCCTGTGCAACAGAAAGAATCATACCAACGCCCATATTGAACGTCTTGAACATATCACGTTCCGGAATATGGCCTGTTCTTGCAATTAATTCAAAAATCGGAAGAATCTGGACATCGGATTTCTTAACATGTGCAGAAATTCCCTTCGGCAGGGAACGAGGAATATTTTCATAGAATCCGCCTCCGGTGATATGCGAAACAGATTTGACAGTAACGCTTTCCATCAGTTTCAGCACGGGCTTGACATAAATTTTAGTCGGAGTCAGCAGAGTTTCTCCGAGGGTTGCGCCGAGTTCGTCAAAATGCATGGAGAGATTGCTTGTATTCACATCAAACACTTTTCTGACCAGAGAAAAACCGTTTGAGTGTACACCGGAAGATTTCAGGGCAATCAGCACATCACCGGCTTTCTGGGATTCGATATTGACGATTTTTTTCTTATCGACAACACCGACAGAAAATCCGGCAAGGTCGTATTCATCCACAGGATAGAAACCGGGCATTTCAGCAGTTTCACCGCCGACCAGTGCACAGCCGGCCTGAACGCATCCGTCAGCCACGCCGGAAACAATCTGGGCAATCTTTTCCGGATAATTCTTTCCGACAGCAATATAATCCAAGAAAAACTGAGGTTTTGCACCACAGCAGATAATATCATTGACGCACATTGCCACGCAGTCAATACCAACAGTATCATGCTTGTCCAGCAGAAAAGCGATTTTCAGCTTTGTGCCGACACCGTCTGTTCCGGAAACGAATACCGGCTTTTCGATGCCTGTCAAATCGGGTTCAAACAGACCGCCGAAACCGCCGATACCGGACAGCACACCGGCAATATTGGTTTTTGCAATATGTTCTTTCATCAGGCGGACAGCTTCGTAACCGGCAGTGACATCGACACCGGCTTTTTTATAACTTTCAGAAAAACTATTACTCATGATTTTTCTCCTATTTTGTGTTTTAATTTATTCTCAGACAGTCCGGAAACAGATTTCCGCACCGTCAGGAATCCGCATTTCTGCGGATTTCCTCACGATGCAGAAAATTATTCTTTTCCGTTCCAGCAGTAAGTGCAGAGCTGACATTCCGGTCTGTTGATAGCCCGTATTGTACCGGGCAGGGACTGGAATTCGAGAGAAGTCAGCTTCAGCCGGCGGCAGATTTCATCACGGAGTCTGCGACCACGTTCGGTTTCGGAATCGCTGTATTCTTCCAGATGCTTCATCCCTTCTGCGCCTTCAAAGGAATCAATCACCTGACGGGCGATTAATTCCATTTCAGAAGTACTTCTGGAAAAGTTCAGATATTTGCAGCCATACATGATAGGCGGACAAGCCGAGCGCATGTGGACTTCCTTTGCGCCGTTTTCGTAGAGGAATTCGACAGTCTCACGCATCTGCGTTCCCCTGACGATACTGTCATCGACAAACAGTAATTTTTTGCCCTCGATAAGTTCATGCACGGGGATGAGCTTCATTTTAGCGACCTGATTTCTCAGTTTCTGGCTGGTTGGCATAAAGCTTCTCGGCCATGTGGGGGTATACTTGATAAACGGTCTTGCGAACGGAATTCCGCTTTTATTGGCATAGCCGATAGCATGGGGCGTACCGGAATCGGGCACACCACAGACATAGTCCACATCGGGGAGTCTTCCGGCTTTCATGTCATTTTCTGCCATGATTTCGCCGTTGCGGGTACGCATGACTTCTACATTGACCCCCTCATAGACAGCGTTCGGATAGCCGTAATAAGTCCACATGAACGAGCAGATTTTCAAATCCTTGTCATTGCCTTCCGAGAGGGTTTCGCAGGCTTTGGATGTAATTCTGACGATTTCGCCGGCCTGTAGTTCTTTATATGTGCGATAGCCGAGCTTTTGGAATGCAAACGACTCCAGAGAAACGCAGTAGCCGTCCTCACGTTTTCCGATAATAATCGGCAGTCTGCCGGACTTGTCACGGGCGGCGATAATGCCGTCTTCTGTGAGGACAATCAGAGACATTGTGCCGGTTATCTTTTTCTGTGCATACCGTATGCCCTCAGTAAAATTACTTTTCTGGGAAATCAGTGCGCCGATGAGGTCACCGGAATTAATATTTCCGCTGCTCATAGATTCAAAGCTGGCGCATCCGTTTTCGAGCAGTTCTTCTACCAGTTCATTTGTATTCTGAATAATGCCGATACTGCAAACGGCAAACAAGCCCAGTTTAGAGCGCATCAGAATCGGCTGGGGGTCAGTATCGCTGATACATCCGATGCAGAGTTTTCCTTGCATGGAAGCCACATCGCCCTCAAACTTGGTTCTGAACGGAGAATTTTCAATACTGTGAATACTTCTCTGAAAGCCATGTGTTTTGCAGTAGGCTGTCATTCCGCCTCGGCGTGTGCCGAGGTGAGAATGATAGTCAGTTCCGAAAAAAACGTCTGTTACGCAGTCATTTTCAGATGCTGCTCCGAAAAATCCGCCCATATTATTCACCCATCAGTCTTTTCATGATTTCCTGATAAGCTTCTTCTACGCCGCCCATATCTCTGCGGAATCTATCCTTGTCCAGTTTTTCGTGTGTTGTGCTGTCCCAGAAACGGCAGGTATCGGGAGAAATTTCATCAGCCAGCAGAATTTCGCCATGGAAACGGCCGAATTCGATTTTAAAATCAATCAAATCAATATTCAGTTTCTTGAAGAAGCCGAGCATGAATTCATTTACCTTGAAAGCATATTCTGCGACTTTGGCGAGTTCTTCCTTGGTAGCCAATCCCAGAGCCAGTGCATAATAGTCATTGATGAACGGGTCGCCGAGGTCATCATTTTTATAGGAAAATTCCAGAATCGGGGTCAGGAGCTGTTTGCCTTCTTCCACGCCCATTCTCTTGGAGAAAGAACCAGCTGCTACGTTTCTGATGATAACTTCCAGAGGCAGAATTTCTACTTTCTTGACAATAGTTTCACGGTCAGAAATTTCTTCTACCAGATGGGTCGGGATGCCGGCCTGTTCCTGAAGCATCTTGAACATATAGTTTGTCATCTTGTTATTGATAACGCCCTTGCCGGTGATTGTGCCTTTCTTTTCGCCGTTGAATGCAGTCGCATCATCTTTGTAATCCACAATCACATAATCAGGATTATTTGTTGCATACACTTTTTTTGCTTTGCCTTCATAGAGCTGTTCGCCTTTGATGATATTTTCCATTTCAAAAAACCTCCAAAAAATAATAGATTATAATTCTTCTGCCATTTTCTGTACAGCAGCGTCTTTTTTCTTGACACCGTCCGCCATGTCGGATTTCATCTGATGCAAATCCTCAGCAAGAACAGGGTCAGAAAGTGCAAGAATCTGTGCTGCTAAAATAGCAGCATTGGCTGCACCGTCAATAGCAACTGTAGCAACCGGAATTCCGGGGGGCATCTGCACCGTGGACAGTAATGCATCCATACCGTCAAGCGCATTGGACTTGACCGGAATGCCGATAACCGGCCGAATCGTATAAGATGCAAGCACACCGGCCAGATGTGCGGCTTTTCCGGCAGCGGCGATAATCACACCGAATCCGTTTTCCTCTGCCTTTTTTGCAATCAGTGCGGCAGCTACGGGGGTGCGGTGGGCAGAAATCACATGTACCTCATAAGGAATTCCGAACGATTTCAGTTTTGTCAGAGCATTCTGTACAATCGGGAAATCGCTGTCGCTGCCCATGATGACTGCTACTTTTTTTGACATAAAATGCCTCATTTCTCCGTGCATAATATAAAAATAAATTCATTACAGTACAGCACGGCTTTTTGACTGTAATTTTTATTTATTCCTCAGCGGCGGAGACAAGCTCTGCGGCTGTCAGAATCATTTGATTTTCTGCATTTTTCCGGAAATACAAATGCATCTGCATGATACTGTCCGGTGCAGAAGACGGCTGACTGTTCAGCTGGAAAGTAAAATCATAAGCACCGCTTTCACGGCGTGAAAAGGAAAAACTGCCGATGCTGTCAAATTCTGTTCCTTGCAGACGGTGTGTTTTCACCAGTGTGCTGAAATATTCACCAGAAGTTACCTCGCCCAGATTCCGGAAATCTTCTTCCGCCAGCATCTGCATATAGGCCGGAACAATCTGATTGATACGGCGCAGGTCGGAAGCGGTCAGTTCAGACAGATAGAACTGATTGGCAATTTTCCAGTGCAGTGTGAGTGTTCCGGTTACCGGACAGGAAAATTCTGCCCTGCGGAGCAAAGGAGGCTGTTCGGCTGTATCATAATCCAGCGTTTCTGACTCGCTGACGAGTGTCAGCATCTGGTTTTCATAGCTGACAGACTGAAAGCTTTCCCGAAACACGGGCTGATATTTTCTGTCATATACAAGATACCGGCTGTCCTCGCTGACTTCTGCCAGATGCCAGCCGTTGGGGAGCGTTTCGACAGAACGGAACACAAATGGCAGAACGACATTTTCTTCGTAATCAATACCGCCAATCAGAACCTGATTTTCCAGCTTGCCGGAAACCAGCACCAACTGATTGGTCACATCCAGAATTTCGAGCCATTCGGGTTCTATCAGAACAGTCTGGTCGGCATCCATAAGGCCGTAACTGCCGTTGACGCTCCGGAAGACCTGAAGTTCTCCGAACGTCCGGACAACGGAATCCACACGGTTTTCACGCACACTGCTTTCTGTATTTTTGGTCACATCGAAATAGAATCTTGTCAGAACGACACAAAGCAGAATGACGACAATAAACAGCATGGAAACCAGAAATTTTGTCTGGCTGTTCACGGTCAGGACTCCTGTGCCTCTGCCTGATGCCGTGCACGGTAGATTTCCTCATTTTCACGCATCAGATAAATCGGCCGGTGTTTGGATTCCATATAGGCTTTTGCAAGATACTGTGCAGAAATGCCGGTACAGAGCATCTGGAGTCCGCCGAGCAGGAACAAGGCGCACATCAGGCCTGTCTGCGCTCTGGACGCATCGCCATGCACGGCCTGTACTATCCAGAGAATCAGCAGAACCAGTCCGGCCAGACAGGCAATTATTCCCAGAATACAGGCAATCATCAGCGGAGCTGTTGAAAATGCAATAATGCCTTCCAGCGAATACCGGAACAAGCCCCAGAATGACCATGAAGTCGCACCGGCGGCACGTTCTACATTTTCATATTCGATATATTTTGTCTTGAAGCCTACCCAACTGAAAATTCCTTTTGAGAATCTGTTATATTCCTGCATATCCAGAATGGCATTCACCATCTGACGGGACATGAACCGGAAATCCTGCGCACCGTCTACAATTTCGGTCTGGGAAATCTTGTTCATAATTTTATAGAATAATCTTGCAAATGCAGAACGGATTTTGGATTCTCCCTTACGGCTGACACGTCTTGTTGTTGCGCAGTCGTACTCGCCGTCTTTGACAAAATTGTACATTTTCGGCAGAAATGCCGGCGGATGCTGTAAATCCGCATCCATTACGACAACATAATCGCCTTTTGCATTTTCCAGACCGGCGAACATGCCGGCTTCTTTTCCGAAATTTCTCGAAAAAGAAATATATCTGACTCTTTCATCTTTCAGAGCCATTTCTCTGAGCAGAGTCAATGTCTTGTCACGAGAGCCGTCATCAATGAAAACCAGTTCAAAGGCCAGTTCGGAATGTTCCTCTTTCATCTGGTTCATAATTTTCTGGATTTCTTCGTAAAACAGCGGGAGAACTTCTTCTTCGTTATAGCACGGAACAACAATGGAAATTAATTTCATTCGTCTGCCTCCTGACGTTATACTGTTTCCGGAAATTGCCGGAAACATGATACCATGTTTATTTTATCACAAATCTGAATATTTGTCAAGAAAGTTTCCTGTAAAGAATGCTTTATTTTCTGAAATTTAAAAAAAAATGCTGTCTGCACAAAAACAGACAGCATTTTTTTAAATTATTCGCCAAGCAGGTGGGCAATTGCGGAATCCATTTCCGCAGATTCATGCAGTTCAATCACGCCCATGTCACAGCATTTTGCAAGTGACGGGTCAAAAGGAAGCTGAGCCAGAAGCGGAATATGATATTTTTCAGCAATTTCGGCTGTATGGCTTTCCCCGTAAATCATAATTTTCTTTCCGCAGTCAGGACATACGGCATAGCTCATGTTCTCGACCAGTCCCAGAACCGGAATATGCATCATTTCTGCCATGCGGACGGCTTTCTGTACAATCATGGATACCAAATCCTGCGGAGATGTCACGATAATAATGCCATCCACGGGAATGCTCTGGAACACTGTCAGCGGAACATCACCAGTTCCGGGGGGCATATCCACGAACATATAATCCACATCGTTCCAGATAACGTCTGTCCAGAACTGTTTGACAACGCCTGCGATGACTGGGCCTCTCCAGACAACAGGGTCGGTATCATGTTCCAGCATCAGATTCACGGACATAATATCAATGCCCATCTTGGAACGTGCTGGAATCATGCCAAGTTCGTTTCCGAGAACTCTTTCTTTCACGCCGAAGGCTTTCGGAATGGAAGGGCCTGTAATATCGGCATCGAGGATAGCGGCATGTTTGCCGGCTCTCTGCATACCGACCGCCAGCATGGAAGAAACGAGAGACTTTCCGACTCCGCCTTTTCCGCTGACAACGGCGATGACTTTCTTGATTTTGCTGAGTTCGTTGGGTTTTTCATGCAAGTCCTGAGGGGCAGTGCGTTCACCGCAGGAGCTTCCGCAGGTACTGCAATCATGTGTACAGCTTTGATTTTCTGTGCTCATTATTGAAACAACTCCTTAAAAAATAATAGATAAAAAATTTATATCACATCAGTGGGGCAAACAAGCGCAGAATACTGCTGACAATTCGTTTCAGCAGAGGTCTGTTCCGGCAGTCTTCTGATGTAATTTCCACACATTTTTCAAGTGACTGTATAAAATCATCTCTGATTTCTGTCACGGTACGGCTCTGATAGAATACAGATGCACATTCAAAATGCAGATAGAGGCTTCTGTAATCCATATTGATAGTCCCTGAAACAGCGATTCTGTCATCGGAACTGAAATTTTTTGCATGGACAAATCCGGGGAGATATTCATAAATCCGGACATGTTCGTCAAGAAGTTCCTGATAATAGCTCCATGCAATGGAATACACATACCATTTATCCGGAATATGAGGCATCATCAGGCGGACATCCACACCCTTTTTCGAGGCGAGTCCCAGAGCAGTAACCAGCTCATGGTCAAGCACCAGATAGGGAGTCATGATAAAGACATATTTCTGTGCATTGTTGATAATATCCAAATAGACATTTCTGCCGACATACTCGCCGTCTGTCGGCGAATCGCTGTAGGGCTGGACATAGCCGTCATAATTTGCCGGAAACGGTTCCGCAGGGCGGTATTTTTCAAGTTCGCCCTTGTCGGTTTCCTCCAGATGCCATAATTGCAGGAACATCACCGTAAAGCTCCATGCAGATTCGCCTTTGCACATGACTCCGCCGTCTTTCCAGTGGCCGAACCGCACTTTCTGATTGATATACTCATCTGCAATATTAATACCGCCGGTGAATGCCGTGTGTCCGTCAATGACTAAAATTTTCCGATGGTCACGGTTATTCTGCGAAGATGTCAGGAACGGCTTGAAACTGTTGAATACTCTGCACTGAATTCCGTACTGTTCCAGTTTCCGGAAATACTGCATCGGCATAATGAACTGTGTTCCGAATCCGTCATACATAATTCTGATGTCAACACCCTGCGAGGCTTTTTTCTTGAGAAGTTCCAGCAGTTCTTCCCACATGATGCCTTTGTCAATAATAAAAAACTCAAGAAAAATATATCTTTTTGCTTTCTGGATTTCTTCTTTCATTTTGGCGAACATCTGTTCACCGAGCGGAAAATATTCCGAAGCATAATTCCGGTAAACCGGATAGCCTCCGTAATTGGACAGATATTCTGCAAGATGCGCATTGACAGAATTTTTCTCCTCCATCTGATGCAGTATCTGTTTTTTCTGAATGAGATATTTTTTCGTTTCGTCGACACGGCGGGCGTAATTTCTCTTGAATGCCCTATGGCCGGCATCTGTTTTAATCAGCAGATAGGCAAGTCCGGCATATAGCGGAAAAATCAGCATCAGCAGAAACCACGGCATTTTATATGACGGATTTTCCGATGTGTTGCTGATATACACCGCCAGCACCGCATTGAGTGCCAGCAGTCCGGCATAGACCCAGACATAATTCTGACTTAAAAACAATATCGTCAGTACCAGAAACGCTATCTGAAGCAGCAGCACCAGAATAAACAACGTATTTCTGTTAAACAGAATCCGAATCAGTTTGCGAAGCATCATTATTTCACCTGTTTCTGTTCCAGATAGGGTCTGAGATAAATTCCTGTATATGATTCCGGAACACGGATGATTTCTTCCGGCGTGCCCTGCGCAACAATAGTTCCTCCGCCGTCACCGCCTTCCGGCCCTAAGTCAATAATCTCATCGGCAATTTTGATAACATGCATATTATGCTCAATCACAATGACAGTATTACCGGCATCGACAAGTTTCTGCAATACTTCGATAAGCTTGTGAACATCGGCCGTATGCAGGCCGGTGGTGGGTTCGTCCAAGATATAAACCGTTTTTCCGG